>JAUVRU010000493.1 GCA_030597485.1 Anaerolineae bacterium | reverse complement strand
TTTGGTATCGCGCGTACCTACAAGGTGGGGAAAAAGCGAGATACGGTGGCTATGGGCTCCGAGAACTATGCAGCGCCAGAACAATGGGGCAAAGGCCAGACCGACGCCCGGTCCGACACCTATGCCCTGGGCGCTACGATGTACCACCTGTTGGCCAATATGGCCCCCACTCCGGCCTTCTTGCCGTCTGAGCCACTTCCCCTGCGCAACTATAACGGTGCGCTTTCGACAAGGACTGTGACCCTCATTGAGAAGGCCATGGACCGCGAGCGGAGCAAGCGCTTCCAGTCGGCCATGGAAATGCGTGGGGCGCTCATCGCCGCCCTTCCGGGACCGTATGTTGCACCGGTGATCCCCACTGGGCGCCGTCAGGGGCCCAGAGTGGCGACAGGCGCCGGCCAAGGCCAGGCCAAGGCTGCCGGCGATTCCAGGCTCTCGGGTTCTACAGAGGCTGGGACATCCACTCAGCGCCCGGTGCAACTCCAGCCCCAACCGGTACGCACACCCACACACCGGCCAGCGCCACCAGCCACTAAGGCCTGCCCGGCCTGCGGGCGGGCCAATAGGCAGAGCGCCCGGTTCTGCGTTGGCTGCGGTCATTCCTTTGTGCCACTTCGACCGGCAGTGTTGCGCATCGTCGAGCCTGTGCGGGCAGCCTGGGAGATGCCTGTGGCCCGCAGCCCGATGCTGCTCGGCCGTGCCAGTGAGGCCGAGGGTTACTGGCCAGACTTTGACATGACGTTCTATGACGAAGGCGACTATGTCTCGCGCCGCCACGCGCGGATCACCAAGGGCCGAGTGGGCTATTTTGTCACCGATCTCGGCAGCAGCAACGGTACCACGGTGAACGGGCAACCCCTGGTGCCCAACCGTGCTCGCTTGCTGCGCAACGGTGACCAGCTCAAAGTCGGTTTGGTCGTCATCCAGTTTCGGCTGGGATGAGGTCTCCGGCCATCACCGGGGAAACTCATCATCTGTCCAAAAGACCCCGACTGGGGTCGGTAGGAGGTAGGGGAGGAACTGTCCCGCGTGTGGAGCGGACAATCGAGAGGGGGCCAATTTCTGCCGGATGTGTGGCGAGCTGATTCCAGAACATCCCCAGGATCAGCCCACAGTCACAGGCAAAGACATTGATGTACTGCCCGAGGAACTGGTAGCCGGCGTTGAAAACGTAACTCTACCCGACAAAGAGCTGAACCTTGAGGTGGAAACAGCGACGGCAGCACCCGTAGATGGACCGCCTGCAACCGAATTGCCAGAAGTGCTTGCCGAGCATTTGGAGGTAGGATTACCGGAAGGAGCAGATCGAGAGCCAGAAGCACTGTCCGGGGTTCAGGCGGAGGACGCATCCCTGGGCAGAGAACCTGTGCCTCAAGAAGAGCCTGCGGAGGATCCATCTGAGGGCTCGGAGGTGGAAGTCGGGGTAGTTGAGGACGAGTTGGATCAGCCTGTGCCTGGAACTCGCCTGGCAGCAGAATCACCCAAAGTCGAGGAGCTTGGCCTTCCTACACCGCTTGCCGCACCTGGCCCGATTGTCCCGGGCGGGGTCGAGAGAAGCAAAACCGAGGCGAGCCTGGCCAAAGAAACAGAGACCCTGCCTGGAGAACCAGTAGCTCAGACAACTGTGACTGAAGCTCCGGCTGAGGCAAATGCGGAGGCCCAGTTGGCAGAGAGCGCCGGTGAGGCCAAAGACGGGACAGCTTTTCCTGAGCCTGTCGAGTCTGGGAACCTGATGCTGCTGGCGCCGGGAACTGTGATTGGTGGGCGCGTACAGATAGTGGGAGCGCTGGACGATGAGGGAGATGAGACCCACTATCTAGCCCACGATCTGCTGCGATGTGGGCAGTGTGGTGTCCAGGACAATGAACTTGATGATGCCTTCTGCGCCCAATGTGGCGCGTCGCGAGAGCGCAGGGCACAGGTGCGCCTGCTGGAGGTCCAGAGTAAGGAGGCGGATCCCTCCGGTGGTGAGGCCGTAGCTGCCCGCGTCAGCCACGAAGGACGCTATTTTCTTCTCCTGGCAGAGCCAGAGGTGGCCCCTGCGGCGGAATCGGGATCCAAGGCGCCAGACGCGCCCCAGACTATTCGGCTTCTGGTGGGTCAGCACTCTGATGCTGGCCAGGTTCGCGAGCTGGATGAGGACAGCCTGCTGGCCCTCACCCTGGCTCCCACCTACGAATCGCGGACCGGTCCAGTGTTGGGCCTCTTTGCCGTAGCTGACGGAATGGGTGGCCACGAGGGCGGCGAAGTCGCCAGTAGAATGGCGTTGCAGGTGCTGGCTGACGGGGTGTTGCGCAGCATTGTGCTGCCGGCGCTTGCAGATGAAGTCATCCTGGAGGAGGAGATCATCGCCCGGCTGCATCAGGCCACTGTGAACGCCAATGACGCTGTGTACCTGGCCCGCCAGAAGCGGGGAAACGACATGGGGACGACCTGGACCACGGCCCTGGTCAGGGATGACCGGCTCTTCTTGGCCCATGTGGGCGATTGCCGCGCCTATCGCTGGAGTGCTGACGGCCTCCAGCAGCTAACCACCGACCATTCGCTGGTGGCCAGCATGATTGCCAGCGGCCAGGCCACCCGTGAAGAGATCTATACCCATCCCCACCGCAGCGTCATCTACCGCTGCGTTGGCGACCAGCCAGTGGTGGAGGTCGATACGGACGTCGTGCCCCTTGTCCCAGGTGACCGGATCATTGTCTGCTGTGACGGTCTGTGGGAGATGGTACGCGACGAAGGCATCAAAGATGTCATGATGCAGGAAGCCGATCCTCAGGCTGCCTGCGAGCTCCTGGTGAATCATGCCAATGTGGCAGGCGGCGATGACAATATCAGCGTCATCATCGTACAGGTCGAGGGTGTGTGCTGGGGTAATCGCTGGGCGACCGCGGGTCTGGGG
>JAUVRU010000426.1 GCA_030597485.1 Anaerolineae bacterium | reverse complement strand
ATTTACGCCCTGAGCACCTTGGCCGACTTCGGCGTGCGGGCTGACGATCCTGGCGTGGCCCCTGGCATCGAGGCCGTGATGGCTCACCAGTCGTCCGAGGGGGCCTTTCAGACGGTGGTGAACATATCCAAGAAGTACGGCGGCACCGGCGAGGACACCTGGAGTTGGATCCTGTGCGACGCACCGACGCTGCTCTATGCTCTGTTGGCTGTGGGTCTCGGCGACGACCCACGCGTCCAGCAGGCGATAGATCATTTGACTGGCGTCGTGGACGACAATGGCTGGCGCTGTGTGACCGCGCCCGAACTGGGCAAGTTCAAGGGACCGGGCCGCAAGTCGGATCCCTGCCCCATCGTCAACGTGTACGCCTTGAAGGCATTGGCCCAGGCCGCGACTCACGGAGCGCCGGACCTGCTCGACAGCCCGGCCACCCGGGCAGGTACCGAGATGCTCCTCTGGCACTGGGAACATCAGGGCGAGCGCAAGATATTCATGTTCGGCATCGGCACTGACTACCGCAAGATCAAATACCCTTTCGTCTGGTACGATATCCTGCACGTGGTGGAGGTGTTGAGCCAATTCCCCTTCGTCCATGCCGATCCCCACTTCCAGAAGATGGTGAAGACGATCACCGCGCAGGCAGACGAGCAGGGGCGCTACACAGCCACCTCGATGTACCGAGCCTGGAAGGGTTGGTCCTTCGCCGACAAGAAGAACCCCTCCCCCTGGCTCACCTATCTGGTGCTGAGGATACTGAAGCGCGTCGCGGCATAGGGCGTCGATAATCGGGAATGACTATTGACACAGAACACATGTTCTGGACTAATCGCATATCTGGCACAAAGGTTCTACTACCACAAGGGGGAGGTGACACAAATGAGCGAGCTCAAAGGACTAGAATTGGCAACCTACTGCGGTCTGTACTGCGACGCGTGCGCTATCAAGAACGGGCAGATACGCGACACGGCCACTGCGCTGCAGGGGATGCTCAATGCCTACGATTACGCCCAGTGGGCGCCCATGGTGGCCCAATTCTTCCCCGCCACCAAGCACTACCCCGAATTCGACGGCGTGCTCGAATGGCTGACGACACAGGACTGCCCCGGTTGCCTGCAAGGAGGCGGCAATCCTGAGTGTGCCATCCGCATCTGTGCCCAGGAGAAGGGCCTGGCTGGTTGCTGGGAGTGCAGCCAGGATGGGTGCGAGAAGCTGAAAGAGATCGACCAAGGCTACGTGGGCGCGGCTGAGAACCGAAAGCGCATCCGCCAGATAGGCCTGGAAACCTGGCTGGCAGAGCAAGCCGCCAAAGTCGAAGATGGTTTCTCCTACCTTGATATACGCAACGCGGGCCAATGAGCGCCAAGGAGGGCAGATGAGATAGCGCAGGCAAACCTGCCACGTGTAGGCCTGCCAGGAGCTCGGTGCTAGGGGAGCTGTGCCTGAAAGGGCTTCCCAGCACATTTGCACACCATTTGAATGGCTTTGCGTCCCGACAAGGCCGCTGACGGCAACCCACCGCCGGGCTCCACCCACTGCCCTGCCATGTAGAAGTCACGCAGGCCGGGGAGTGTCTTGCTCATCCCCCTTCCCATCATCATGTTCACGGTCCTGGTTGTGATCAACCATCCCTCAATTGAGCCCTGCCAGTTGCCCGTGTATCGCTCGGTGGTCATTGGGGTGGCCACATCCACTGCTTCGATCTGCCCAGTGATGCCCGGAAGCCGTCCCTCCAGGTGATCTATGACCGCGATGGCAACCTGCTGCTTTTCGGCGTCGTAGCGCTCGCGCTCCTGGCCCAGATCCTTCCAGAAATCGTAGTCCGATTCGAACCCGACGATAATCACCGACTTGCCAGCCGGTGCCATAGATGGATCGTAGCAGAGGTGGCGGAAGGCCAACCGACGGTGCACCTTGCCAGCAACAGTGATCGGCTCTGTCAGTGGGTAGATGACCGCGTGGGGCTCATCCGACAGGTCACGAGCCACTCCCAGCGACACCTGGACCATCGGCTGGAAGATAGGCAGCTCTTCATAGTAACCGCGTATCTCGTCATTGATGAATCTGCGGCCCAGCATGTCGAAGATAGTAGCCCGCCCATCCGCTGCTGAGATGACCGCATTAGCTCGATGCTCGCTGCCGTCGCTCAAGCGCACTCCCACCGCCCGTGCCTGCTGGCGATCATCAGTGCCTGGGACATCCTCAACCAGTATCTTCTCCACCCGAGATCGGTAATTGATCTTGCCCCCCAGATCAAGGTACCGGCGCTCGATGGCCTGTGCAAATGCCAGCGAACCGCCGATGGGATAGCCAGCATCCCGGTTGTGCATCCAACCAATCGTCATCAGCATGGCCAGCATAGGAAAGTCGGGCAGGTCAAAGAGCGTGGCGAACGCTTCGCGCATGAAGGGATCGCGAAAGCGGGCCGCGAACGCCTGAATCGACATGCGGCCATATTTCCGCAGGGCTCCGATGTGTGGCAGCACCCTGGCACCCATACTGATCCTGTCAATCAGTCCCGCTGGCTCTGTGACCATATCCATTGTCTCGCTGAACCGGGCAAAACGGCGAGCGGCCTGACAGAACTCTTCAGTCACCGCAGCATCGCCGGGGGCCAACGTTTTCATATGTGCCTCCAGGCGGTCAATGTCGGTGTACACCACCCATGCCTTGCCATCTTGACCTTCGATGCGGGCGAACTCGTCATGGTCTATCATATGCCGGCCCTGGACCGCCCCCAGCTCCTGCCAGACGCGGTTGAAGCCGCTGCCGGGCCTGGAGCCAACCAGCCAGTGAATACAGCCGTCGAATGTGTATCTATTGCGCTTCCACGACGTACACAGACCACCCGGCTTGTCGTGCAGTTCGAAGATCTGGGTGCGATAGCCGTTCATCTGGCCATAGCAGCCAGCAGACAGGCCAGCGATACCGGCCCCAATGATGACAATTGAGTCAGACATATCCATTCCTTTTCCCAGTGGAATCAGGTTGCCCGGCGGCGCTTCCCTGGCCATTCTGGTGCCTGGGCCAGCGCCGTGTGCAGCCGGACGCGTCCGTAGCGCCAGCGCACCCACAGCATTATCAACAGACCACCGACCAGTATGGCTGCCAGCCCGATCAGCCCGGCCTCCGGGCCAAACGCGCCGCCGGTCCACAGGTCAGGACCCCCTTGCTCGACGCTGATGAATGTCGCCCATTGGTAGTCACCGCCACTGACCGGGAATCCAAACACATTCCCCTGGAAGAAGTTCCAGGTTATGTGCACCCCAATCGGGATCGCCAGCTCGCCCGTCAGCAGGT
>JAUVRU010000469.1 GCA_030597485.1 Anaerolineae bacterium | reverse complement strand
TGGAACACGGCGTGCTGGTGGTGGCGACGGGGGGAGGACCTGCCGCCACGGACGAATACCTCTATGGGCAGCATCCGGGTGTGGTGACGCAGCGGGAACTGGAACAGCAGTTGGCAGGGGGCATCCTGCCCGGTTCCCTCAGGCAGTCAACGTCAGGCGGCACCGTCGTCATGATCCAGTGTGTGGGCTCGAGGGAGCCCGAGCGGCCCTACTGCAGCCGGGTGTGCTGCACCCAGGCGGTCAAGAACGCGCTGAAGCTGAAAGAGTTGAGACCGGAGCTGAACGTGTATGTCCTGTACCGGGAGGTGCGGACCTATGGGTTTCGCGAGGCGTACTACCAGGCGGCGCGGGACGCAGGGGTGGTCTTTGTGCGATACGAGCTAGCGGATGCCCTCGTTTCGCCGGGCACAGGCAAGCCCCGGGTCAGTGCTGAGGGTGACCGGCTGCAGGTCAGCCTGACCGAACCGGTGGCGGGGCAGGGGGTGGAGCTGGAAGCGGACCTGGTGGTACTGAGCGTGGGGGTGGAGGCGGAGGAGGAGCAGGAGCTGGCGGAGAAGCTGGGGGTGGACCTGACGGGGGATGGCTTTTTCCAGGAGGAGCACGCCAAGATGAAGCCATTGGACCTGGGCCGGGGCGGGGTGTATGTGGCCGGGTTGGCACACAGGCCGCGTTTTCTGGAAGAGACGATCGCCCAGGCGCAGGGGGCGGCGATGAGGGCGGCGGCGTATCTGGCGCTGGAGGTGGTGGAAGCCCGTCCGACGGCGGTGTGGGTGAACGAGCGGCTGTGCAGTTTCTGTGGGCTGTGCGTGGAGGCCTGTCCCTATGAGGGGCGGGTGATGAACTATGACACTCGAGTGGCCGACGTGGACTATGGGTTGTGCCAGGGATGCGGAGTGTGTGCGATGGTGTGTCCCAACAAGGCTACGCTGCAAAAGACCATGGAGCACCGGCAACTGATGGCCTCCATCGACATGGCGTTGGTGTAGGAAGTACAACAGGAGGGGAGGGATCATGCTAGTAATCGAACGAATGACACGCTCTCCGGTGACGATCACCGGCGAGGCAACGGTTAAGCAGGCATTGGCGCTTGTCGAAGAGCAGAAGATACGCCATTTGCCAGTCGTGGACGCTGAAGGGGTTCTGGTGGGTATTCTGTCTGAGAAGGACCTTCTGCGAGCTCCTGGTGACCACTTGGTTGGAGATGTGATGACGTGCGACGTGATCACCGTCACCGAATACACAGCTCTCGAGGAAGCCGCCCGCATCATGGCCGACCAGAGGGTCAGCAGCCTACCTGTGATGCGCAATGGAAAACGCGTGGGCATCATCACAGAGACCAACCTGTTCAGGCTCTTCCTGGACCTATTGGGAGGTAGGGAGAGAGGCCTGCGGCTGACCATGCTGGTACCCGAAGAGAAGGGCGTGCTGGCCAGTGTGACGGGTGAGATTGCCGCAATGGGTGGCGACATCCTGGCCCTGAGCACGTTCACGGGTGAAGATCCCACGAACCGGATCGTTACCGTCAAGGTATCCGATGTGCCCAGCGAAAAACTGATAGCCATCATGGAGGCCCTGGGCATGGAGATTGTAGACGTGCGGGAGGCATAGATGCTGGTCCGCGAACGGATGTCTGCCAATCCTGTCACCATTGCAGTCGATGCGCCCATCACCGAGGCGCTACGTGTGATGCGCCAAAGCCAGGTCAGGCGGCTGCCGGTGTTGGATGATGAAGGGAAAATGGTCGGAATCGTTTCCGAAAAAGACCTGCTCTACGCCTCACCCTCTCCGGTCACATCCCTGAGCATCTACGAGATGCATTACCTGCTCTCCCAGTTGCGAGTAGCCGAGCTGATGACCACCGACGTCATCCCTGTGCGACCTGACATACCGCTGGAAGAGGCAGCCCGTATCATGGTTGACAGCAAGATTGGCGGGCTGCCTGTGATGGAGGGGGGCGAGCTGGTAGGCATCATTACCGAGACCGACATTTTCAAGGTCTTCCTAGAATTGTTGGGGGCTCGCGACAAGGGACTTCGCCTCACACTGGGATTCCCCGACCGCAAGGGGGCGGTGGCCCGCATTACGACGGCGATCGCCCAACTGGGAGGCAACATCCTGGCCCTGGGTACTTTCCTTGGTGACGATCCCACCACGGGCATAGCAACGATCAAGATAGAGGATGTACCGACCGACACTTTGCTGGCAGCAATGCGAGACCTGGACCTGGAGATCTTGGATGTTCGCGAGATAGAGTAGAGTGAGGACCTTGATGGCCGAAGCTGAGTTCGCACCGAGGATCATCGCCTTCTTGTGCAACTGGTGCACCTATACGGGAGCCGATCTCGCAGGCACGTCCCGCATCCAGTACCCGCCCAACATCCGCATCATCCGCCTGATGTGCTCTGGTGGCCTGGATCCTGTGTATGTGTCCAAGGCCTTGTTGGAAGGGGCCGACGGGGTGCTTGTCGGCGGCTGCCACCCAGGTGACTGCCACTATCAGAGCGGCAACTACAAGGCCCGGCGGCGGATCGCCATTCTGCAGAGCATCCTGGAGCAGATGGGCTTTGACTCAGAACGGGTGTGGCTGCGCTGGATCAGTGCCAGTGAGGGGCAGTATTTCGCCGACACGGTGACCGAGATGGTGGCAGCGTTGAAGGAGAAGGGGCCGAACCCGCTGAGGGGCGTGGGAGCGATCTGAGTGAAGAGCGAGACGCAGCACGGATCAGGTGAGGGTGAAGGATGACAGAGGCCGTAGTGGACGTGCAGGAGAGCACGCTAAAGACGATCCAGGGGGTTCTGGGGCGGCTGCTGGAGGAGGGGGTAGTCGATGCGCTGTTGGTGCCCATGACCCTGCCGGCGGGGCAGGTGGCCCCCATGCTGGTGACCGACGCGGCAGCGCTGGGCCGGGCCGACCCGTTGGCACCGGTGCTGCCCATCAACGCGGCGCGGGCGGCGGCCCAATTGACGGTGACGGGGCATCAGGAGAAGCTGGGGGTGGTGTTGCGGGCCTGCGAGATCCGGGCCTTG
>JAUVRU010000473.1 GCA_030597485.1 Anaerolineae bacterium | reverse complement strand
GACTTCGTCAAGACCTGCACCGGCTTCGGGCCTGGCCGGGCCACGGTCCGCGACGTTGCCTTGATCAAGGAGACGGTCGGTGACCGCATCGGCATCAAGGCTTCTGGTAGCGTAGCTGGGATTGAGGATGGGATAGCATTCATGCGCGCCGGCGCCACCGTCGTTGCTTTTCGTAAAATGCTGATCGACCAGCTCGAGGCCCTGGGCTGGAGGGGGTAAGGCGTGAATCTCGGTGAGGTGCGTGCAACCCTTGCTTCCGGGAGAATGCGGTGGCTGCTGGGTTTCTTTTCACCCAGGCGGCCGCCAGCAGTACCGCGTTTGTGCTAGACCGCATGCTGAAGGCGGCCCCAGAGTTGCAGACTGTCCCTCGTGTCGTCACGCCCACCCACCAGCAGGTCTGCGTCGACACCCCCTACTCCACCGTGACGCTCTTGGCCAGGTTGCGTGGCTGGTCCACGTCACAGCCCCGGCGCACCGCCAGGTGATAGGCCAACAGCTGCAAGGGCAACACAGCCAAGATGGGCGTGAGCAAGTGGTGGGTGCGGGGAATGGTCAGCACGTAGTTAGCCTTTTCTCGCACTGCTTTATCACCCTCATTGCATACGGCGATGACAATCCCGCCCCGGGCCCGCACCTGCTCGATCTGGCTGATCATCTTGTCATACACATTGTCTTGCACAGCGATGGTCACCACCGGCATGTTCTCGTCGATAAGCGCGATGGGTCCATGTTTCATCTCACCGGCCGGGTAGCCTTCGGCGTGGATGTAGCTGATTTCCTTTAGCTTCAGTGCCCCCTCCAGGGCCACCGGGTAGTTGATGCCCCGCCCCAGGAAGAGAAAATGCTCCCGATCGTGAAACTCGTGGGCCAGCGTCTCGTAGTCATTGTAACCCTCCGACAGCACCCGTCCTGCCAGCTGGGGCAGCTCGACCACCGCCTGCGCCAGGGCTCGGCTGTCCTCTGCCGACAGCGTGCCCCGCGCCTGTCCCAGATAGGCCCCCAGCAACAGCTGATCCAACAACGACGCGGTGAAGGCTTTGGTGGAGGCCACGCCAATCTCCGGGCCGGCCTGCATCAGGATGGTGCCGTCGCTCACCCGCTGAGCCATGCTGCCGATGACGTTGACGATGCTCACCGACCGGGCTCCCTTGTGCCGCGCCTCCGCCATGGCGGCCAGCGTGTCCACCGTCTCGCCCGACTGGGTGCTGGACAGCACCAGCGTGTCGCTGTCGATAATCGGATCCCGGTAGCGGAATTCGCTGCCGTAATCCACCTCCACCGGCACCCGGGCCAGCGTTTCGATCAGAAACTTGCCCACCAGCCCAGCGTAGGCTGAGGTGCCACAGGCCACCGTGACCACCTTCCCGATGGAGCGGGCAGCCTCCGCTGGCAGGTTCAGTCCCTCCAGGGTCACGGCGCCCGTCTCGAAGTCGATCCGGCCCCGCAGCGTGTCCGTGAGCGAGCGCGCCTGCTCGTGGATCTCCTTCTGCATGAAGTGGCGATAGGTACCCTTGGCGGCGCTGATGGGGTCCCAGGGGATTTCGGTCACCTCCTTCTCCACCGGCTCCCCATCCAGCGTGAAGAAGCGGGCCCCGTCGGCGGTGACGACCGCCATCTCCCGGTCTTCCAGAAAGACCATGCGTCGGGTATGTTCCAGGATGGCCGGGATGTCACTGGCCAGGTACATCTCACCTTCCCCAAGTCCGACCGTGACCCCGCCGGCGTTGCCGATCCGGGCCGCCACCAGCGTACCCGGCTCCCGGCTGCAGAGCAGCACGATGGCGTGCGCTCCCTTGATCTGACCAAAGGCCAGCCGCCCGGCCTCCGCCAGGTCGTGGCCTTGTGCCATCAGTTTCTCCACCAGGTGGACGATCACCTCGGTGTCGGTGTCGGAGGAGAATGTATGCCCTTCCGCCAGCAGCTGCTGGCGCAGCTCCAGGACATTCTCCACGATGCCGTTCTGAATGACGGCAATCTCCCCACCGCAGTCAACGTGGGGGTGCGCGTTGCGCTGGTTGGGCTCCCCGTGGGTGGCCCAGCGGGTATGCCCGATGGCGATGTGGCCCCCAACAGGCTGCTCGGTCAGCAGCTGTTCCAGCTGGCTGAGCTTACCCTGGTCGCGGCGGATCACCAGCCGTCCGTCTTGAACGGCGGCGATGCCGGCCGAATCGTAACCGCGATATTCCAGCCGCTTCAGCCCTTCCAGCACAATCGAGGCCGCTGGCTGTAGCCCCACGTAACCAACGATTCCACACATCTGGTTTCACTCCTCCCGATGCCTCCTGGCACCAAGCGATCGTCCTTCGGCCCAGCTCACGACGATACCTCGCCCCGCAGCGCCGCCAGCATCTCATCAGGATGCTTGGCCACGGCCACCGGCACACCCAGTGCCCCCTCTATCTGGGCAGGAGTCATGTCGTCCAATGTCACCCGACCGGAATTGTCGAACATCACCCGTGGCAGCAACACCACTTCTCCCAGCAGTGATGCATCCCCGTTTCTGCCCACCGTCTGGTCAGCCGCCCCCAGCTGCTCCACCACATCGCGCCCTGTCAGCAATCCGGAGACAGTCACCACCCCATACCAGTTGTTGACGACCGGCTGCACACTGACCTGACTGCCCACCAATGCGTTCAGCTCATCCACCACCGGCCGCAGCACCGGCGCTGCCAGTTCCCCACAAACCAGCGTCGCCCGCCCGCGCCTGAAATTTGGCGCTTGACTTGCACCACTGGGAGCACAGCATTGATTGCTTATTTGATATTTGTCATTTGAGATTTGAGATTTGAGCTGCCCCCAGTCGTCCAGGAACTGCCGCACCATTCCCACGCCATTTTCAATCTGGTCAAAACCATCGTACTGGTCAGCGGGGGGGATGGGGCAGCCCGCCAGCAGATACCACTCGTCAGAGGGATAGACGACGGCCAACCCAAATGCCCGGCGGCACCGCTCCCGCCATGGTTCTACCTGGTCCAGGAGACATCGGGCCTCGTCGGGG
>JAUVRU010000268.1 GCA_030597485.1 Anaerolineae bacterium | reverse complement strand
GGGGCACACGCGAGTCAAACCAGAGTACGAAGACTGCCGACGGCTGGCCGAGGCGAGCGACGTGCCGCTCCGCGACGTATATCGGGCGGCTGAGCAGGCGGCCCAAACCCTGGAGAGCTGAGGCCAGCACCCTAGCTTAGACGTTCAGTTAGAACATCGGTCAGAGTAGGCCGGCCGATTTCCTGCAACTCGTATCGCACCCGTTCCATGGGGTGATTGAGGTGATGCAGCACCCGCCGCAGATCAATAGGTGTTGCGGCGATGACCACGTCACACGGGGTGGCGTTGATGGTGGCTTCCAGGTCACTTATCTGCTGCCCGCCATACCCCATGGCTGGCAACAACGGGCCGGTATCCGGATATCGTTCAAACGTCTCGACAATGCTGCCCACGGCATACGGACGGGGATCGATGATCTCTGCCGCCCCAAACCGTCGGGCAGCCACAATACCAGCACCATACGTCATCTCCCCGTGGGTGAGGGTGGGACCATCCTCAACCACCAGCACCCGTCGGCCACGAATACTGGATGGATCGTCCACGAAAATAGGTGAAGCCGCGTCCACCACCACCGCGTTCGGCGCCAGCCGGTCAATGCTGGCACGCACCCTGGTTGTCCCCGCCAGATCAGCCGTGTCGAGCTTGTTGATGACCACCACGTCGGCCATTCGCAGGTTGGTCTCGCCCGGATGATACGTTGTCTCGTGCCCGGCCCGATGCGGGTCAACGACCACAATGTTGATGTCCGGTCTGTAGAAGGGCCAATCATTGTTTCCGCCGTCCCACACCACCACGTCAGCTTCCCCCTCAGCCTGACGCAGAATCGCCTCGTAGTCTACGCCGGCGTACACCACAGTACCTCGGTCCAGATGAGGCTCATACTCCTCTCGCTCTTCGATCGTGCATCTATGACGCTCCAAATCACCGTAGTCCCCGAAACGCTGCACGGCCTGGGCGACCAGGTTACCGTAAGGCATTGGATGACGCACCACGACGACACGTTTGCCCATGCCCTTCAAGATCTCGCACACCCGACGCGTGGTCTGACTCTTCCCGCTGCCGGTGCGCACGGCGCAAATCGACACAACAGGCCGGGTGCTCTTGAGCATCGTCGCGTTGGGCCCCATCAGCCGAAAATCCGCGCCAGCCGCCAGCACCTGTGACGCCTTATGCATCACATACTCGTGGGGCACGTCGGAATAGGCAAACACGACCTGATCGGCATCCAGGTCACAGATCAGAGCGCTCAGATCGCTTTCCGGGTGAATGGAAATGCCTTGGGGATAAAGGGAACCTGCCAGTTCAGCCGGGTAGATACGTCCCTCTACGTCAGGGATCTGGGTGGCCGTGAAGGCCAGCACCTCATATTGTTCATTGTCGCGGAAAAACAGATTGAAATTGTGGAAGTCGCGTCCAGCAGCTCCCATGATGATTGCGCGGACCTTTCGCATCGAGAGAATCTCCCTGAGGGCAGGCGGCTACGGGTGACAGCGGGAAAAGGAGTCTCGGTGGGCTGCTGGGGCCACTCGTTCGTGCTACTCGCGCTGACCACCGGTTCGCTGACGATAGGTGAACCGAGACAGAAGGACTCCAAACTCATACAGGACCATCAGGGGAGCCATCACCAGCAGCATGTTCACCGGATCCACAGTGGGTGTGATGGCAGCAGCGATGGCGGCGATGCCAACGATGGCGTATTTGCGATTCTTCTTCAGCATCTGCGGGGTCACGATACCAAGACGTGCCAGGAATGCCAGGATAAGGGGTGTTTCGAAGGACAGGCCAATCCAGAACATCAGCCGGGTGACAAAACCGAAGTAGGTGCTGGGTCGAGGCACTGTCGGGATGTTAAGGAAGCTCGTCAGAAAAGGAACAGCAACCGGCAACATGACGAAATAGGCAAAGAGCACACCCACCAGGAACAGAATCGACGCGCCGGGGACGACGAACCACAGGTAGCGCCGCTCCTCGCGAGTCAGCCCTGGCACCATGAACATGAGTACCTGATACACGATGACCGGCATGGCCAGCACGACCCCGCTGATCAGGGAGACACGCATAAATACGCCCATGTTCTCGGTAACATCAATTGCCTGCAGCTCCTGCCGCCCGCCGATGGGCACAGCGAAAATGTCCACCAGATAGGTGGCGAAAGCAAAGCTGAGGGCCGTGGTGATGAGCAATGCAATTGACGCCTTGATCAAACGGTTGCGCAGTTCGATCAAATGTTGCACAAGTGTCATCTGCGGACCCGGCTCCTCATTGACGGGGCTGGCAGTCTGCACTGGAAGATTCTCAGATGTCGTCATGGTCAGCGCCGTCGTTCAATGAATTGGGTTCCGGAGATGAGTCGGTCGAGGGAGGTGTGGCCGGCGAGGAACCAGGCTCGCCTCTCGCATCGGCTGTCACAGTCAGGGAAGGGCTGGGAGCAGAGCCGAGATCGGAGTGACCAGCGTCGTCGTCCGAGGCCTCAAGCTCCGGAGGCGATGCTGGCGAGGCCGGTGTCACTGGCGGTGCCGCTGCCTCGCCCATCGTCTCGGTCGGCTGGGAAACGGGACTGGTGAGGGCACGTTGAATATCAGAGCCGGCCGCGGCCAGGTCAGAGCCGGCCGCGGTCAGTTCTGCTTTGGCAGCTGCCAGAGGATCAGTCAGCATCTGCCGCAGTTCCTTCTCATCCACATCAAGCTCGGCGGCAATCTCACGCTGCCAGTCAGAAGTGACCATGCTGGACACATTGGTCAAATAGCGTACAACCTTGCCAATGGATCGGGCCACCTCAGGCAGCCGCTCTGGCCCAACAACGATAAGTGCGATGACCAAGATTACGAGGAGCTCAAGTGGGCCAATGCCCAAAAAATCCATAAAAGATGCTTCCGCCGCTATTTCTGGGAGCGTTTGTCACGCACCAGGATAGGCAAAGCGCGCTCACGCTTGCGATTGACCAGAGTGCCCAGTACCCCGTTCACAAAGCGAGGGGAACTGTCGCTGCCAAACATCTTGGCCAGCTCCACCGCTTCGTTGATGGCCACTTTGGGGGGTGTGCCCACATCAGACAGCAGCTCAAACATGGCAATGCGCAGAATGTTGCGGTCAATGCTGGCAATCTGCTCCACCGGCCACTCAGGTGCCAGTTCGCCCACCAAGCTGTCAACCTGCTGGACGTTGTCAACCACACCCTCCACCAACTCGAAGGCAAAGGATATCCCTGCCTGCGGCAGGGGCGTTTCCTTGATCCGGCAACCCAAGGCATACTCAGGGGTGTGGCCGGTCAGATCGAGTTCGTACAGTGCTTGGAGCGCGATTATTCGGGCTTGACGTCGTCCTCTAGCCATTGGAATCCTCCATTAGCTGTTCTGTGGTCTCCCCCGCTGATCTCACCTGTCAGGCGGCTGTCAGGCCAGCCCAGTCACACACGGTATACGATCCTGTTAAACGTCGGCAGGAAGGGGGAAGTCAACATCCTGGATGTGGACATTCACCGCCAATACCTTCATGCCAATCATTCCCTCTATGGCCCGGCCTACCTCACCCTGCAATGTCTCACCCAAACGCAGTAGACCGGTTTCCGGCTCTGCTACCACGTACAGGTCAACCGTCACGGTATCGTCTGAAATCGACAGGCCCACCCCGCTCCCACAGATGGGACGGGACAGCGCTCGTCCCACCACCAGACGTCGTTCATCACGCATACGCGCCACGCCGGGCGTGGCCAATGCCGTGAGCCGCGCCACAGTGGCGAGCACAGAAGAATGAACCGTTACCGTACCAAGAGATGCTTCCATGAAGCCTCGTGCCAAAGGAGCAACCGTGATTCCACAGGTTGCACATGTGATCGATCTGGGCTTTCACACTCCTGAAACCCATCAACAAAACATAACGACACGAGCACATCATACCATAGTACGGTGAACTACGCAAACCTGACCTGCGCGCTATTGCATCACCCATCCGCCGTCCACCGACAGCACTTGCCCGGTGATGAAGCTGGCCTCATCAGACACCAGGAAGGCGACTGCGTTGGCTACATCCTCTGTCGTGCCCAGCCGAACCAGCGGAGTCGCCTCCAAGATGGCCCCCTTCTGCTCATCGGTCAACACATCGGTAAGAGCGCTGGGCACAAACCCAGGCGCAACCGCATTGACGGTGATGCCGCGCGAGCCTACCTCCCTGGCCAGTGATTTGGTGAAGCCAATGATGCCTGCCTTCGACGCAGCATAGTTCGTCTGTCCTGCCTGCCCGGCTAAGCCGACCACCGACGATATGCTGACAATTCGTCCATACCGCTTTCGAAGCATGTGTCGCACAACCGCTTTGGAGCAATGGAACACGCTGCTCAGATTGATGTCAATGACCGCTTGCCAATCCTCATCCTTCATCTTCATCAGAAGCATATCACGGG
>JAUVRU010000500.1 GCA_030597485.1 Anaerolineae bacterium | reverse complement strand
TGGAGACGCTGGTGGACAATTTGCTGGAAAGCGCCAGCATCGAGGCCGGACGGTTCAAGGTGCAGGCCCGGCCATCCACCAACCTGAGAGAGATCATCGCCGAGGCAATCCGCACCATGCAACCTCTTGTGGACAAACACGGGCAGCATCTGGTGCTGGAATTGCCGGAGACGATTCCACCGGTACAGGCTGATTGGCGACGGACGGTGCAGGTGCTGGTCAACCTGCTCTCCAACGCCAGCAAGTACGGACCCGACGGCGCTGAGATCACCGTTGGGGCCACGGCCGACGGGGACTGGGTCCGGGTTGAAGTCGCCGATCGGGGGCCGGGGGTTGTGGTTCAGGGCCAGGGCGATCCGTTTCGCCGTCTCGCGCGCCCGGAATCAGAGGAAGAGAGACTCCACCATGGTATGGGCCTGGGGCTGTCGGTGGTCAAGGCGGTGATTGACGCCCACGGGGGGCAGGTGGGGGTGGAGGAGAATCCCGGCGGCGGGTCCATCTTCTGGTTCACGCTGCCAGTGGAGGGCGAATGCTAAGAGCGCTGGTTGTGGATGACGACCGGGTGCTGGCCGACGTGGTGGCCTTCACCCTGCGGCGCGAGGGCTTCGAGGTGATCCAGGCCTTCGACGGCGAGACCGCCCTGCAGCGCTGGGCCGAGGAGCAGCCGGATCTCATCGTGCTGGACATCAATCTGCCCAGGCTGGACGGTTTTGCGGTTTGCCGGGAAATCCGGAGGCAGTCCGACACCCCGATACTGCTGCTCACCGTGCGCGACGATGAAGACGACATCGTGCACGGGTTGGAACTGGGGGCGGACGACTACATCACTAAACCCTTCAGCCCCCGCCAGCTGGTAGCCCGGGCTCAGACAGTGCTGCGTCGGGCTGGCAAGAAACCGGCCCGCGCCGTCCGGCAGGTGGGTCAGCTGACGCTGGACCCCGGACGGCGCGAAATACGCCTGGGCCAGGGTGAGCCTATCTCCCTCACCCCGCTGGAGCGTCGACTCCTCGATTACCTGATGCTCAATGCCGGGTACGTCCTGACTGCCGAGGCCATCATTGAGCACGTATGGGGCCAAGAGGGCGGTGATCGCGATATGCTGCGTCAACTGGTGCGTCGCCTGCGGGGCAAGATGGCCCGGGTCGAAGATCAGGGCGACTCCTCCGCGGGAGATCTCGACTCGGCCGTCTCTCCTCGCATCGAAACCGTGCCCGGTCTGGGATATGGGCTGGTGGTCGACTCCGGCTCTTGACCGGGCCAGCTGATTGCTGCGACCCCTTTCCACCGCAGAGAACGCGGAGAACGCAGCCTGTCCCCTGGCCCGCTGGCGCGAGCCAGGACGGGCCGCCACGCGGGCCAGGGTGCCTGCACCACAGGTGCAGGCAGGACGGGCAGCGGTGAA
Organism: Anaerolineae bacterium; assembly: GCA_030597485.1. Taxonomy (GTDB): domain Bacteria; phylum Chloroflexota; class Anaerolineae; order 4572-78; family NAK82; genus JAUVRU01. The sequence continues at coordinate 1,459 of JAUVRU010000500.1, read as the reverse complement.
TCCCTCGTTCTTTCACAGGAGTCATCCTTAGATTCCGTGCCTTGTGGGCCCGTTTGCATCTGACGCGAAGCGTGCAAATATCATACCCTCTGGGTGCTCCACGATTCCCCTTGGGCCATCCTGGCAACGGATCTCCACAGATTGGTCGTTGTGCCGCCAACAGTAGGTTGGGCCACCAAGGACGCCCAGACCGGGGAGAGCCCTCAACTGGCCCCCGTCCCCAGCCATCTCTGCGGCGAGATACCTCTCCAACGAACGCTCGTGATTTTCGTCACAATTCTGTCACAGGTTTGTCACGGGCTTTGTCATGTCCCTTGGTTATACTACGAGTAGAACAGGTGTATGGAAGGCCAACATCAGCATGGCGTTGTGGCACTTCGTCTGATTCGTGACGGCGCGGTGGTTCACGCAAAACCAAAGGAGATGTGGCGATGGCAAGTCTGCATCTGGCAGTTGATCAAGTTATCAGCATCAAGAGGCCCTCGGATACTGTGCTGGCACCGGCGCTAAGCCTCGTCAGCTCAATGGTGGCAAAGCTGGCATCGCTGTTGTGCCCAAGGGACTCCAAAGAGGAGATCAAGCAGGCGCTGGAAAGGGCCGCCAGCGACTCCCGTTTCCTGGCGCAACTGACCGACCAAGGGTCGAAAGCGCTCCAGGGATATAGGCTCAGCCGCGAGGAGCAGGCTGCGCTGATCAGCGGAGACATCAACTGGGTGGAGGCTCACGTGGGGAAGCTGGATGCCCGGTCGCGCACCTGGTTCCAGTGCCGGCTGCAACAGGAAAGCTGGTAGCCTGAGGATCAGGAGTGTGGCGTCGGGAGGCAACAAGGGCCCGACCATCGGTCAGTGCTCATCGCGAAAGCGGCCACTGGCCTGACAGGTCCGACCGACATCCGCGAGAACGGAGCCGCGCAGCCAGGTCGGCTATATGGTTTCCTGGCGGCCGAGGGCACTGGACGTGCCCAACCCGGTCGTCTCCTGAGGAAATGGAGCTTTGGGGGAGCAGCGATATGGCATCAGCGTTTCATGTTGATGCTTTCCCACCGGCTGAGATGGCTCACCGGCTGGAGAAAGCAGGGGTTCAAAAGACACATCTCGACACGACGACGATGTTCGCCCTGTCCGTGCTGGCAGGGGCCTTCATCGCAACTGGAGCCGTCTTCGCCACGATTGTGTCCACGGGCCTGGCAGACAGTGGCGTAGGCTACGGGTTGGTAAAGATGATAACCGGGTTGGCATTCTGCCTGGGGCTTGTCGCTGTCGTCGTGGCCGGTGCCGAGCTCTTCACCGGCAACAATCTGATCATCGTGGCCTTCGCCAGCGGGAAAGGCAGCCTTGGCGGCCTGTTGCGCAATTGGACCAGCGTCTATCTGGGCAACTTCGCCGGCGCGCTTATCACTGCGTGTTTCATGATCCTGACCAGGCAGTATATGTCAGCCGAAGGTGCCGTGGGAGCCCAC
>JAUVRU010000295.1 GCA_030597485.1 Anaerolineae bacterium | reverse complement strand
TCTAGCTCTGGATGCTGCCAGCAGTGCGGAACTCGGCCTGAGCAGCGCCACCCTCACCCTCCGAGATGACGACCTGCCACCCGAGATCTCCATCGATGACGTGTCCTCGATGGAAGCCGGCACCGCCATGCTCTTCCCCATCAACCTTTCAGCACCCAGCGGTCTTGACATTGAAGTGAGCTATGCCACATCCGACGGTGCGGATTCGTCGAGCGCCACCGCCGGGGCTGACTACCTCGCCGCCAGCCACACCTTGGCCATCCCTGCAGGCACCTCATCCGCTTTCGTCAGCGTGGATGCCTTCAACGATCCGCTGTATGAACTCGACGAGACATTCCACGTCACGCTCAGCGACCCGGTCAATGCGACGCTGAGCGACTCCGAGGCCGTAGGAACCATCCTGAACAACGACGAACCGCCACAGATCGAGTTCGAGACGTCTCTCTACGCCGTGAGCGAAGATGCCGGCAAGGTGACCCTGACTGTGACCCTTTCTGGCCCGACCGCGCTCACAGCCACGGTCAAATATGCCACAACCGACGGTCCGCCACCGGCCCGCGCCAAAGTGGGCGAGGACTATGTCCAATCTAGCGGCACCATCACCTTCCTGCCGGGCGAGGCCGGCCACGCCATCGCCATCACCATCCTTGACGACGCGCAGCCCGAAGCAAATGAAACGTTTGTCGTCACCCTGTCAGGACCAGCCCACAGCACCATCGGCAGTCACAACCCGGCCATGGTGCGGATCAGCGATGGCGATCCCTACCGGGTCTATGTGCCTCTCGTCGTCCGCAGTGCTGCGCCGTAGCACCCCCTACCGGCGTCGTGCGTTGAGCACCCAATGAGTGGAAGGGCCTGGCTCGACACGGCAGTCTGCACCCACCATCGAACAGGCCTACTCCCAGTTTGGCGAAGAACTACACAACGAATCCGAGACTCCCCACAATCCATGTTGCTGCCCAGCTTTCATCCCACAACGATACTTGGTACAGGTTGGAGTGTAGTGAATCCCTGAAACTGGACAACGTGCTTAGTTCAGGATAGCATATCCAGGAAAGGGGAACTACGATGACGCAACGTCGAAGAGCGGCCAGAAGCTGAAGCCAATGACCCCCGTGGCCCGCGCACGCGGGGACCGTACCGTGGCTGATCTGCTTGTTGAGAATCGCTGACTGCTACTCTTCGCTCAAATCCAGCCGGGCTAACAGATCCCGCACGCGCAACACAAAGTCCCCTGGCCGCAAAACGATAACATCTGGGTGGCCTGGCTGGAAGTGACGGGTGTTGAACGTGACCAGCCACGAGCAACCTGCGCGCACGGCAGCGACCAGAATGGGCAAGTCCTTGGGGTCGGCCCGCCCTTCGTGCGCCAGCAGCTCCCCGAGCTGAGGATCGGGTACCACACGCAGGCAGCGGCTGACGATCAGGCGAAAGGCAGGCAATGCTTGCGGCAGCTTCTCTCCCAGGTTCCGTTCCGCCTCAGTCACCGCTTGCTGCGAGGTGACCGCTTCGATGAGTGTGATCTCGGCCAGGCGCAAGATGACCAGGCTGGCGCCGTGGTCGCTGGGCGCAGCAGCACCAGCAAAGAGCGCGTCGGCGTCCACGAACACGCGCGGCCTACGACGACTGGTCGGCGGCATAGTTTTCCTGGTGATAGCGCTCTCGCTGCTCCCGCAGAGTGGTCAGCATCTCTTCCACGGTCAGACCCGCTTCCACGCGCATGCGCTCAATCTCACGGGCCAGTTCCGGCACCATAGGTCTCATCGGTGTCAGCACGAAGATGCCGTCGAGATCGACCAAACGAAAGGTGTCACCTGGCTTGATGCCGTATTTCTCTCGCAGCGCACCGGGCAATGTCAATACACCCCGCTTGCGCACTTGCCGCGTTGCCTCCATGTTTCGCCTCTCCGTTTTTCTGCCAATGCAGACTATCTGCATCCCCATTCTACGGCAGGATGGTCCAGAGGTCAAGGGAGACCGGATGCTTTGGTCCTGAAGTCGGACTCCCCGACTCGTTGGGGAAACGGCCTCAACCAGTTGAGAACGCTGCCACGGGAATTGGCAACGGACGCCAGATCACATTCCTGTGACCGTCCCCTTATCCGCCCGACCGAAGTGGGCCCGGTAGGCCGCCGTCTCGTCCAGCAGCGCCTTCAGCCTGACAGCCCGCTCCTTCACATCGTCGCTGACCTCCCCGCTGCCCTGGGCCAGGCGCATCTCATCTCCCTCTTCGCTCAGCACCACGATGTGCCCCCGGGCCGCCAGCCAGCCCACTCCAGCCCGCACCGTGACCTGGCGATGGGCAGTGGCCGCCGCCAGCTGTGACACCTTGACTCGTCCCTCGCGCGCGCCCAGCGCGTGCTTGACCAGGCCCGCCAGCCGCTTCAGGAACCCCTCCGGCGTGTCCAGGCCCGGATCGGACGCAAACAGGAACACCGTCTCCGGGGAGACCTGTTCCAGCACCGCCTGCAGCTCGTCGGGACCGGGCGGCGCCGTCCAGATGACTAACGCACTCGACGGGCCAAGCTGGTATCGGTCCAAGCCCGCCCGTTCTATCCTTCCCCCCTCGCCCGCGCTCCACACCTGCACGTCCGGTCCAGACCGCAGCTGCGCCAGCCGCTCCAGCGGGTTGGGATCGTGCCGGTGGTCCACCACCCCGACGGCCGGGGCCTGCGCTGCCATCCCAGGTTCCTCGATGGGGCGGGCGTCCACCCACTCCACCTGTACCTCTCGCTGCCCTCGGTAATCGCTGGCCCGCACCAGGCAGGCCATGTCGAACCGGCCCTCAGGCAGCGGCCAGCCAGCGCCGTTCCACCAGATCACCTTCTGCGCTGTCCCCCCCGCGTCCTCCACGATCAGTTGCCGGTGCTCTTTGTTGCGCCCCACACAGGTGTGGCTCAACAGCGACAGGTCTCGGCTGGCCAGTGTCAGCGGCGGGTTGCCCTCCCCGAAGGGCGCCAGCCGTTCCAGCTGCTCCACCAGATCGAGGGTCAGCTCGCCCAGCGAAAGGTAGCCAGCGATGGGCAGAGGCGGCCGCTCGCGAACCTCCCCCACCATCTCCAGCACCGTGCGCGACAGCGCCCGCCGGAAATCGGGGATCCGCTCCGGGTCGATGGACAGCCCGGCCGCCATGGGATGGCCGCCGAAACTGCCCAGCATGTCCTGGTGGGCGGCGATGGCAGCCGTGATGTTGACCCCCTCCACGGAGCGGGCCGATCCCCGGCCAGGCTGGCCGTCCGGCGTGGCGATGAGGATCGTGGGCCGGTTGAACCGCTCCGCCAGCCGGCTGGCCACAATGCCCACCACCCCCGCTGGCCACGTCTCATGGCTCAACACCAGCGCGCCATATTCCAGCAGCGAGGGATCGCGTTCGATCTGTGCCAGCGCGCTGGCGGTCACCTGGTCGCACAGCAGCTTGCGCCGGGCGTTCAATCCTTCCAGTTCGGCGGCCAGGATGCGCGCCCGGCTCAGGTCCTCGGTGGTCAGCAGCTCCACGGCGGCGTTGGCATCCGCCAGCCGGCCCAGCGCGTTGAGCCGGGGCGCCAGCACGAAGCCGATGTGTTCTTCCGTCAACCACTGTCCCCTCAGCCCGGCGGCCTCCATCACCGCCTGCAAGCCCAGCCGCTGGCTGTGGCGCAGCCCCTCCAGACCCCGCTGGAGCAGGTAGCGGGTGTCGCCGGTCTGCACCGCCACATCGGCCACGATACCTAGCGCTACCAGGTCCAGGTACCATTCCGCGGCGGCCGGCCGGCCGGCCGCGCTGTACAGCCCCTGGGCCACCTTGTAGGCAACTCCCACCCCCGGCAGCTGGTGCAAAGGATGGTCCCCGGGCAGCATCTTGGGATTCACGATGGCGAAGGCCTGGGGCAGATCGGGCGGCAAGTCGTGGTGGTCGGTGACGATCACGTCCACGCCCTGCGTTTCGGCCAGGTCCACCGCCTGGTGGGCGTCGATGCCGGTGTCACACGTCAGCAGCAGGTTTATGCCCTCCTCGATCAGCTGCTTCAGCGCCGGCAGGTTCACGCCGTGCGACTCCCGTTCCCGATGGGGGATGTGGTAACGGACGACCGCTCCCAGCTCCTTCAGCGTGGAGACCAGCAGCGTGGTTGCCGTCTGCCC
>JAUVRU010000404.1 GCA_030597485.1 Anaerolineae bacterium | reverse complement strand
CTCCCGATGTACCCAGATCAACAGCGTGTTATTCCCCACGTCGAGAGCGCCAGCGGTCACGCCCATCACCAACAGGGCGGCGGTCAGCAGCCACAGGTACGGCACCAGCGGCACCAGCGCCATCAGCACGGCCATCGCAACCAGCACGGCGGCCAACAGAATGTGACCCGGTACCCGGTCGTACAATCGCCCCCCTTGAAGCGATCCCAGCACATGCCCCAGCGAACGGGCGATGAACAAGAAACTGATCTCACTCAGACGAACCTGGGTGTTTTCGGCCAGGCCAGGCAGCGTTGGCCCCAACGAGGCTACCATCAACCCCAACACAACGAATCCAGCGAAGTAGCCAATCGTTCGGGAGGTCTTCAGCCCTGGTTTCGAAGGCGCAGGTTCTGCGGACGCAGCTGTCGTCGCTGGATTCACGTGTCTCTCTCTCTTCCGGGTTCGCTGTGCGTGGAGTCAAACTGAATCAACACAGCAAGAACAGCCACGGCCATGATCAAAGCAATGAAGATCACGTACATCGTGACTTGGGGTCCAATCGGCTCGAAGAGCTGCCCGATAAGCCAGGGCAGAGACATGGCCCCCAGACTGGCCCCAACGAAAAACCAGCTGGTCACCCGACCGGTGATGGTCATGCGACGTTCCGCCAGTGTGATGGTCACGGGAAACACCGAGGCCATCGAAAGGCCCAGTCCCAACGTACCACCCCAGATCGCCACCATCGACTGGGGCCACAGCAATATCACCAACACACTGACCACGCATCCCACGAGATCAGCGGCAAGGATGTAGCGAGGCCTCACGCCGAGGGCGATGGGCAAGGCCAGCAGCCGACCCAGCGTAAACGATCCCCAGAAGGCCGAAGTCAAGTAGGCAGCCATCGTTTTGCTGCCCAAGCCCTGCACCACGGTGTAGGTGAATATCCAACCGCCGAAAGCAGCCTCCGTCCCCACGTACAGGGCGAAGAAGATGACGATCAAGACGAGTAACAGGTGATTGACCTCTTCACCGGAGCCATCCTCGGAAACGGCCTTGCGCGTCGGGCTGGGCAGGCGCGCCAGCCAGACCGCTGCCGGCACCATCAGGAGAGCCAACGCCCAATAGGACCAGGTGATGTCCCCACTAATCAAGACCAGCTGGGCGACGACAATCGGTGTCAGGAACGCTCCGACACCAAAAGCAAAATGAAGTCCATTCATGTATGGCCCGACCTTGCGGCCGTGAATCCACACCAACAGCGCGTTCGCTCCCACGTCCAGCGTGGCTCCGGCCATACCCAGGATCAACACAACAGCAATCAACAACCACAGCTTCGGCATCAGCGGGATCAAAGCCAGCGCCGCCGCCATGACGAGCAGCATAGCAGCCATCACCGGATGGCCGCGTACCCGATCGAATATCTGTCCCGCTTGAAGGGACCCGAGCAGATAGCCCAGGGCGTGAGCCGTGAACAGATAACTGATCTGGCTCAGGTGGCTCTGGGTCTGCTCAGCCAGGCCCGGCAGGGTGGGTCCTAACACGGCCACCGACAGCCCCAGGGCTACGAAAGCGACGTAGTAGGCCATCGTGGTGGACATCTTGCCTGGGCGTTCGGATGTTGTGGGGATTATCAGCCGGCCCCCGGTGGCTGGACTCATCACCGCTCCTCTTACCTGAATTGCCTGCTTCTCCGCTGCGACGCAGCTCCCGACAGTATAGGGCATGCCACTCCCGAAATCAACTACACAAGCCCTGACCTGGAACCGGAACCCTTGCGAAGGTTAGGAACCTTCGCAAGGGTAGGTGAATCATATTTGGATTCGAGCGTGGCAAAGGGACGTCACTCCGCATCTGAGGATGCCTGGCTCCCCACGATAGGGAGACCTCCCAAGATCCGTCGGGCAAACTGGCGCAAGCCTGCCAGATTGCCCAATTCCCAGGCACGAGGTAATATGGCCTTGCCTTGCAGACGCCCCCGCGCGTCTCCTGCACAGGTGGAGATGTGCTTCTTTCTGCACCGCCCCAGATAGATGTCTGTGAACTGAGCACCGCGAGCCACTCAGGAGGAAACGAAACATGAACCACGCATCCTACGCGGACCGATTCCTGGAAGCTAACCTGGCTGCTGTGGATCCAGATATCGAGGAAATCATTGCCCTTGAAACGGAACGACAGACCCGCCAGATCATTCTCATCCCATCTGAGAGCATTGCGCCGCTCGCCGTGCGTCGTGCCCTGGGATCAGTCTTCAACAACATCTATGCCGAGGGATACCCTCCCACCCGAATGACACACGACGACGAGGCACTGCTCCTGGACTTCGACCACCAGCTGGCCCACTACCGGCGCTACGCCGACCGCCGCTTCTACAAGGGAACGACCTACGTCCATTTTATTGAGACGCTGGCCCAGCGGCGCTGCGCCCAGCTCTTCGTCACACCACAGGTGTCCGCGGACCAAATTTATGTCAATGTGCAACCCCTCTCTGGAGCGGCGGCCAACCTGGCAGTGTACGACGCCCTTCTGCAGCCCGGCGACACACTGATGGGGATGGACCTGTTCGAGGGAGGGCACCTGTCCCACGGCAGCCCGTTCCACCTCTCGGGCAAGAGGTACCGGATCGTCTCCTATTGTGTGGATCACGTCACGGAGAGGCTGGACTATGACAGCATCATGGCACAGGCCCGGGAACACCACCCCAGGATGATCGTGGCCGGTTTTACCTCCTACCCGTGGGCCCCCGACTGGCTGCGCTTGCGAGAAATCGCCGATGAAGTGGGTGCCTTTCTCATGGCAGACATCTCCCACCCGGCCGGCCTGGTCACAGCTGGCGCATATCCCAACCCTGTCGGCCTGGCCGACGTCACCGTGTTCACCACGCACAAGACGCTGTGCGGGCCACGGGGCGCGGTGGTGCTGACGACCGATCCCGACAAGTCCCAGCTGGTTGACGCGGCTGTGTTCCCTGGCGCCCAGGGCGGCCCCCACCCCAACAAGTTCGCCGCCATGGCCGTGGCCTTCAAGATTGCCGCCACCCCCGAATTCAAGGACCTGCAACGGCAGATCGTGACCAATGCCCAGGCTTTGGTTGAGGCGTTGCAGAAACGGGACCTGCCGGTGGCCTATGGCGGCACCGATACCCACATGCTGCTGGTTGATCTGCGCCATATGAACAGCCCCGAGGGCTACCCGTTGCTGGGCGAGATTGTCGTTCGCGTGCTGGAGCTATGCGGAATCGTGGCCAACAAGAACACGCTGCCCGGCGACACGGTGACGTCGCAGGCGCGCGGGGTGCGGATGGGCACGCCGTGGGTCACCCAGCGCGGAATGGGGCCGGACGAGATGGATCGCATCGCCGACTCCATCCACCGCATCGTCACCGCCATTCAGCCCTTCACCTACGAGGGACTGATCGACCCTCTGCCTCGCGGCAAGCTGCCCCTGGAAGTCCTGGAGTCG
>JAUVRU010000107.1 GCA_030597485.1 Anaerolineae bacterium | reverse complement strand
CAACTCGTGCGCTGGTGGTTGCGATCCTGGGTTGACGGTGAACTGCCCACCAGGCCCCCAGAACCTGAACAAACGAACGGTTGATCGCCGAATAGGCGCAACCGGGCACTATGTGTAGGGTGTGGTTGACAGGCAGTTAACTCCCGTCATCCACCCTCGCAACACCCTAACACAGTTAGGGAATGAGCCCGGCGCACGCCGGGCTTTTTTTCTTTTCCTCACCCAAGCCCCGGTTTCCCTTTCGGTGAACAGCCCGAAAAGAATGGCCGGGCAGGCGCACGTACCACCTTGCCGGACGTGGCCCACCAGCCGAGCACGACGGCGTGGTGAGCCTGGAGATAATATACCATAACTGTTTCCCATCGGTCAAACAGCCGAGCGGCCCATCCCAGCTGACTTGCGGCTGGGATGGGCCATTTTCTGTTTCTATCGAACGAAGACCAGCGAAAGGAGCGCAGGAATGAACGTAGGCATCGACATTGGCTATTCCGCCGTCAAGGTCGTGAGTGGCCCTGACCGCATCGTGACCTTTCCCAGCGTGGTAGGGACGCCCGGGCGGGCGCGATTCTCCATCAACGGCGCAGGCGAGGGGGGGAAAAACACGCTCAAACCTGTTGATAGTCTCCAATCCACTGCACCCAATCCAGATGCTCGTGGACTGCATTGTACATGCGCAGGTCACCGGTGACCAACGGTTGACCCGTCGCCCCAGCCAGGGCGAGGTAGGCCGCATCATAGGCGGAACGGTCGAAGCGTATGGCTAAAGGGAGCATTCGCTGCCAATCTACTGGTCTCAAGGCAATGCCCAAACTCTCAAAGGATGATAAGATATCCTCTGCCTGCTCGTCGCTGATACGTTCCCGGCGCCGTGCCACGACAACAGCATTGGTCACTTCGTAGAGCAGCAGATTGGGGGCAGCCAATTCGGCACGCCCAATGACGTGATCGCGGATCAAGTCCTGCGCTTGCGCCTGATCCTCATCAGGAAAGAAAGCATTCAGGATGACACTAGCATCGACAATCATCGATGAGCCTCCAATTCCTGTCTGGATGCCTGGAACAACTCATCAGCGGTCACGTCGCTGTCCTGTAGCGAGCGGGAAAGCCGCAGCATCTCCAGGTATGATTGCACCTGGCGCAGACGTTCGTATTCTTCAGGAGAGACAAGAACGCCAACAGGCTTGCCGCGGCGCGTGATGGTCACAGGTCGCTCAGGAATTTCTTTCAACCAATGTGAAAGGCGATTGTGCATTTCTGTAATAGAAACTAGCATTCCCCACCCCTATATCTAGACATATCTTCTAGACAATTATAAAGGCAAGAACAGGAAACGTCAAATCTCCGATTCGATACCTTCTCAACTCAATCGGCAGGCCTCTGTTCGTTGCCTCTCCTCAACTCGCCAATTCGCCTCCAGGTCGGCACAATGGGGACCCCGGCTGCGCTAGACTCCCCTGCTCCCCTGCCCCCCTCCCTGCCCCTCCGCTCCTCTGCTCTGCCTTTGCCCGCACGCCACAACCCACGTATAATGCAGGGGACAACACTTCGCACGGAGTGGCAACGTGACCATAGCAACCCCCAAGGAAAAGCCCCAACGCAAACCGGACTGGGTGCGGGTGAAGATGCCCGCTGGCCAGACGTATCGCGACGTACGGAAACTGATGCGCTCCAAGGTGCTGCACACCGTCTGCGAGGAGGCCATGTGCCCCAACATCGGCGAGTGTTGGGGACGGGGTACCGCCACCTTCCTGATACTGGGCGACATCTGCACCCGCAGTTGTGCCTTCTGCAACATCAAGACTGGCCGCCCCGGCCCGGTGGACGAAGACGAACCCGAACGAGTGGCCCAGGCAATCAAGGCAATGCAACTCAGGCATGCCGTGCTCACCTCCGTCGACCGCGACGATCAACCTGACGGCGGCGCCCACATCTTTGCCCGTTGCCTGGAGTTGATTCACCAGCTGGTGCCGGGCTGTACCGTCGAGGTGCTCATCCCCGACTTCAAGGGCCGGCGAGATGCCCTAGCGCTGGTGATGGATGCCCGTCCCGACATCCTGAACCACAACGTGGAGACGGTGCCCCGCCTGTACCGCACCGCCCGCCCCCAGGCCGACTACGGGCAATCGTTGCGGGTTCTGCAAATGGCCAGAGAGCTGGACCCCAAGGCGACCACCAAATCCGGCATTATGGTAGGCCTGGGCGAAACCTGGGATGAGGTAATCGCCGTCATGCACGACCTGCGTGCCCACGATGTGGACATACTGACCATCGGCCAGTACCTGCGCCCCGGCCCCAACAACCTGCCCATCGCCCGCTACTGGTATCCCGACGAATTCAACCGCCTGCACCAACAGGGTCTGGCCATGGGCTTCAGCTGGGTGGAGAGCGGACCGTTGGTGCGCAGCAGCTACCACGCCGACGAACAGGCCCACGCTCTGAGAGACAACCAATGAGATGCATCCCCAAACCCCACCCCCATCCCATACCCCGACCCCCTGACTCCTGGTCCGTGTGGAGGAACCACATCCTGAATTCACCATTCAAAGTCCCGCCTAAATCTTCCCGTGTTCTGGGGACGGGGAAAGGGATCGTTCATCGTTCCCCAGGAGGAACCCCTTGACAGACGACAACCCATCCCCCCCCGCCAGCTTCTACACCCGAGCCGGCGATGATGGTTACACCGGCCTGCTGGGCAAGGGCCGGGTGCCCAAATACGACCTGCGCCCTGAAGCCTGCGGCCAGGTGGACGAGCTGCAGGCTGTGCTGGGCGTGTGCCGGGCGGGCCGCATCAGTCGGCGTGGTCAGAAGCTGCTGGCCACGGTGGAGCGCCATCTGTATACCCTGATGGCCCAGCTGGCCACCGCGCCCGACACCGCCCTGCCCCAGCAGACCATCACCGGCGAAGACGTCGCCTGGCTAGAACAGGCCACCGACGAATTGGGCCAGGTCCTTCCCCCCCTCAAGGACTTCGTGCTGCCCGGTGATTGCCCCACTGGTGCCCAGATAAATCTGGCTCGCACGGTGGCCCGCCGGGCAGAGCGGGCAGTCGCCCGCCTGTTGCACCAGGAGGGAGAGCGCAGCCACCTAGTTCTGTGCTATCTCAACCGTCTCTCCTCTCTCCTTTTCGTCTTGGTGCGCTACGAGGACGTGCAGTCTGGCAGAGATCGCCCCACCCTGGTGAGGGAAGCATGAGCAAGCAATCAGCGATCAGCAGTCAGCAGCCAGCGTTCAGTACGCGATTCGGCGGATACGTCCGGCACTGAATGCGCGTACCCTGTGGACACCAGAATAGCCACTTTCCCGATATCATACTGCGCCCGGCAAGGTATAAATGGAGGTGAGGATCACACCCTGGCAGCCCGCGCGACCAGCCTGTACCGGGTGCCCGCGTGGGAGGCAACCGGAGGTGACCGATGAAAGGCATCAGAATCGCGCTCCTGGCAATCGGTCTGTGGAGTCCGAGCCTGCTGTGGCCCGGACTCTATGAAGCACTGACCTTCCCGGTGATGATCGGGCTGGGATTGGGGCTGGGGTAGGCACTCAACAGCTCAGCCAGCCCCAGGACCGGGGGGCACCCCGCACAGGCGCAGGTCGCCGGTCTGAGTCCAACTACCGCACCTGCCCCACACCACTGGCCGTGCCTCGTTAGGCCCGCTACTCTCGCATGAATCGTCAGGCCCTCCACCCGGAGGGCCTTTTTGTGTCCAGCTGGGTGTTTGGTGATATAATGGGCATCCGGCAAGGACGAAACCTCAGCATTCATTCAACACAGAAGGAGACAACCCCATGAACCGTGAGATCATAGCCACCGACCGGGCACCAGCCGCTGTCGGTCCTTACTCCCAAGGCGTTCGCCTGGACGGCCTCCTGTTCACCGCCGGCCAAATCCCCCTGGATCCGGCCACCGGCCAGGTGGGCGAGGGTGGGATCGAAGCCCAAGCCCGCCAATCGCTGGCCAACCTGCAGGCCATCCTGGAAGCGGCCGGTTCATCGCTGGCCGACGTTGTCAAGGCCACCGTCTTCCTGGTTGACATGACAGAGTTCAAGGCCATGAACGGGGTCTACGCCCAGTTCTTCCCCGATTCGCCACCGGCCCGCTCGGCGGTCCAGGTGGGTGCCCTGCCGCTGGGCGCCCGCGTCGAGATCGAGGCAATCGCCCAGACATCCAGGCAATAGGGAGAGACCAGGCTTCCTGGCACACCTCCCAAGTATGGACGAGTCACAACCAAAACCAGGGCGAATCATCCACGAAGAACACGAAGAGACACCAAGTGCTTTCTGTTCTCTTTGTCCCCAGGGACCGGGATGATATGTTTCTTCGTGCTCTGCGTGGACGCGTTCTTCTTGCCCAATGGACCAGAGGATCATATGAAAGGGAATGTCACTCAGGCGTACAGTCCTTGTAAATCGGGAACAGCAACGTCTGGTGCAGGTCAGACAGGTAATGGATGTGCACCCAGCTGGCGTTGGGATCGGTGGCCGCTCCGGACGGGGTGGTGGCCGTGACCACCACCCTGGCACTGTAGCTGCCATAGGTGACCGGCCGCGTGGCCACCAGGGTGAACCCGGCCGACCCGGCCGCCGACACCTGCCCCGAGGCGGGCGGCACGATGTCCAGCCAGGTCACCGCCGGTGAGATGGCGGCCGTCCAGGTGATGAGGTTCACGCTGTGGCTGGTGACCTGTGCCTCCCGCCAGGGGGGAAGCGGACCGGTGTCGTCGTCAACCAGGAAGAAATCGGGGTTGATGGTGGCCTGAACGTAGAACTGCGAATTCACCGCTCGCCAGGCATCGATGCGGCCGTAGCCAAACTTGTCGTCCTTGCCCGGCGCCCCCAGGTCCTCAGCGGTGGACTCGATGATCCCCTGTATCTCGTCGTGCGTCAGCGTGGGATCGACCGACCGTATCAGCCCAGCCAATCCGCTGACGAAGGGAGTGGACATGGAGGTACCACTCTTGTATACGTAGCCCCCCCCCAGATACGTGCTGTAGATCCCCACCCCGGGAGCGTCCACATCCACGTAGGGGTGATATTCGGAGAAGTGGGCGTGGTTGTCGCTATAGTCCGTGGCCGCCACCGCCAGCGTGGATGCATAGGCCCCCGGGTACATGATCGGATTGATGTAGCCATTGCAGCCTGTCCCCGACCCGGTTGCGCAGTTGCCGGCCGCCGCCGCTACCAGCACGCCGCGGTCGTGGGCATACTGCACCCCATCGAACATCGTCTGACTATCATGGATCCCGCCCAGGCTGAGGTTGATGATTTGGGCCCCGTGGTCCACCGCCCAAATGATGCCCTCCGCCAGATCGCTGTACGATCCACTGCCGGAAGCGTCCAACACCTTCACCGGCATCAGGCGCACCCCCCAGGACATCCCCGCTATGCCCAGGTTGTTGTCGGTGCAGGCACCGGCAATGCCAGCCACGTGAGTGCCGTGGCCGAGGTCATCGTCGGGATCGTCATCCCCATTGACAAAGTCATAGCCAGCCGTCAGCTTGCCGGCACAGCTGAGATCGGGGTGACCCAGATCAATCCCGCTGTCGACGATGGCGATGATGGTGCTGTTGGTGCCGGTGACAATGTCCCAGGCCCGGGGTGCCCGAATCTTGGTCAATCCCCACTGAGCGCTGTAGTCCGGGTCATCCGGAATGGTCTCCAGCGCGTGCACCACGTAGTTTGGCTCAGCATAGAGAACGTCCTCCCGGGCCCGCAAGGAAGCCACCGTCGCCTCCTCCTGGCCTTCCTCCACCAAAACCGTGAGCACGCCAATGGAAGGTATGGCATCCACCACCTGCAGGTCCTGGCTGGCCAGCGTCTTCTCCGCCGCCATCTCGCCCACGGACGGCTTGAACTTCACCAGCACCTCGCCCGATACATAGCTGGAGGTGGCTGGCGGCCTTGAGGGAGGCTCCTGAGCGGAGACCATCGCCGAGGCACCAATCACCACCGCGACCACCGTAATCGCGGCCAGCCCCATCCCGTATCGCAATGCCCTGATAAGACGTCTCTCGGTCATTCGGCCATTATACGTGAAACGCCGCAGAAATCCAACCTGGAGAGCCCTACGTAGGTCACGCTTTCACCGTCCCGGCGCGGGGCAGCGTGACACCCTCCTTGCCCTGGTTTCAGGTTTCCGTCCGGGTGACGGGGTCCACAGTCTTGGACGCATATACCCGTAGATTTGTTTCAACCCGTCACCGGCGTATCCTGATTGATCTGTAGAACTGGCCGAAGATCGGCGGTTTCGGTCACCTTTACCTTCAGGTCTTCTCCAGGGTGCGTCTCGGGTCTGCGCCCAGTGTCTCCAGATCCACCAACATCGCCCCCATTGCCTCGGCCTCAGCCCGTGCGCCCGCGGTGAATCCCGCACCACAGATTGCCCCGCCGGATCCGCACTGCACTTGCACGCTCCTGGCAAGATCGCTCGATCGCCCCAGTTGAGGGCGACCACGCCCATCTGCGCGTTCGCTGCCCAATGACTGCCTGCGATCTCAGGGGCGAGAGGCAGCTGCTGCGCTCAGGCGTGGACCAGCACTCACTCCCGGCACAGTCCCTCAAAGGCGGGGAACTGCTTGCTGATCCGATTCCGAGGCACGTCGCTCAGTTCCAATTCCACCAACTCCAGGCTCGGCTCGATGAACCGGGGGTAGAAAAGCAGGGGGGGGTGTTTTGGCAAGTATGTAGTAGCGTCATGACTTGCTTGGAAACACACTACCAGTGCGTACTTGTCCCTCATTGCTGGGTGTGCTATGATCCCCCCGTTCACGTCCTGTCGAGTGGTGTAAATCGCCGTGCTTCCGATGAGTGACTGTACGCCTCCGTGTTGTTCAGTGGACCGGCGCCAGACGATGCGGTGCTGGCTCGGCTGTCACCAATGGTTCCGGATGGATCAGCTTGCGCATTGTCTCCAGACTGAAGTATCGTCGGCCTGTGGCCCATTCATCACTGCT
>JAUVRU010000250.1 GCA_030597485.1 Anaerolineae bacterium | reverse complement strand
GCCAACTCCTCAACCACAGATGTCTCACCACCGACGGCGGGTACTTCCAGCGTGGGAGCACCAATGCTCTGCCGCCAGGCGTTGTCCAAGCCCCAGGTATCCACACCCAGCACCTCCAGAAGCGCGTCATCGTACGTTGTTCCCTCGGAGAAGATCTCCAGCAAATGAGCCATCGTCTCGCTGCCGTACTCCTTGATGATGAACTCGACCACCAGGCCGCTCTGTGCGTACGCCTGGAGAGCCAGATCTGAGTCAGCCGGGAAACTGCTGGACAAAGTCTGCAGAGTCATCAGACTATCCTGCCCGGCCCGCGTGGCCACCAGCTCTCGATACCCGCGCCAGTCAACATCGATCTCTCCCGACATATAGACCGCCAACCCTTCATCCAGCCAGTGAGGGAGATCACCATAAGGGTTATCAGTAGCACGGTGTATCACAATATGCGTCAGTTCGTGTGGGGTGGCGACCAGCCCGAAGTCGATATCGCTGGGTGATACTCCCAGCACTACGACCCCGAACTCAGTGAACGCCTGCCCCCCTGTCCACTCCTGAGCCCCGACAGCAATGGAATCCAGCAGGTCGCGGTGACTTCCATAGATGAATATCCTCACCTGCTTTTCGACGTAGACGCCAGCCTCGTTTTCTATCTGGTCCAGCGTTATGTTGGCCTGCTCAAACAAGGCCTCACCAAAAGACTGACCCCCCTCGTACCAATACAGAGCCAGCCGCTCGTTTTCCACGGTCTCCCAGTCGCGCCGATCGTCCATGTACTGCCAGCATTGCGGGTCCGTTTTCAGCGTGCCCCCGGCCTGGTCTGTGATCTTCCACCAGTATGTCAACTCGGCGCCCGGCGGGAGATAGTCGCGTCTCTGGTCAATGGTAAACGTGGCCTCAATATCGGTACCGGGCTCGAAATCCGCGTCGCCTCGCGCCGTCGCTGGCAGCCCTGTCACCCGATAGAGCAAGCGCGCCTCAGTTATGGGATGATCACCCTGCACCCTGATGCTGAAAGTGATATGATCGCGAAACGAGCTTTCGACCCATTGATCAGTGACCCGAATCGGATCCTCGGCACCCACAACGGATGGCAAAACCAGGCACAGAAGTAGCCAGCTAGTCCAGATCCATCGCCTCATCTTCGTCTCTCTTCACCATAGCGCGTCCGCGCAGATAGCACTCGAGGCTCCAGGGCAAATGCCCCAAGCCAACGGCTGTCCTATACCAGAGCCCCCGGCTCTGGCAGATCTCCAACCGGGGTCGAGACCCACTTGTCTCCCTCCTCGATTAACATCACCGGGATGTCCTCACGGATGGGGTATTTGCGACCGCAGTCAGGCTCCTGGCAAATCAGCCACTTACCATCACGGACCAGTTCAAGTCTACCGGGATCGTCGCCCGGTTTGCGGGTGTCCCCGCTTACGCAATATGGACAGCGAAGGATCTCAAGCAGATCCTGGCTTACCGTCATTGTTGCACCTCCACAGGCATCCAGCAAGGTTGGATCAAGTATACCACGGGTGACCCAGAACCTCAATTCGTGCGCAGCGGGTCCGCCCGGAAACATGAGAAAGGCCCTCCAGTTGGAGGGCCTTGGATGCTTCCGAATGGACTTGCTTGCCGGAGGCCTCTTCCAGCCGGCTACGCCCCAGCCCGGCGTCGGGCTGCCACCCACTCAGTGCGGCCCACCAGCGCCAGCCCAGCCAATGATATGGTGAAGACCAAGATGAGCAGTTGGGGCCCGCTCGGATTGACCAACGAGCCTGGATCGAGCAGGGATATGCCAGGCACGGTCCCCCGAGGTTGCTGCCCGTAGCGTGCCAGACCGGTAGTCGAGGCGGCGTAGACCATACCATGCTCTATGGACAACTGGGTCACCACACTCTCCGTATTTGTCAGCCTGACCCAGCTCTCACCTGCATCTTGACTCTCATAGATGCTGCCGCCCGCCAGCCCACCGCCCAACCCGTAGGCAGTGGCGGCCACCACGTGCTGTGCGTCGTGCTCGTCTACGGCCAGCGCCTCAATCCGCAAGGCAACCCCCCGCGTTATGCCCACAGCCAGGCTGACCGGCTGCCAGTTCCGTCCACCATCAGATGACCGGTACAGGCCAGTCGATGTGCCCCCAGCATACAGCACTTGCGGATCATTGGCAGCTACCGCCAGACTCACTGCCAATTCGGGCAATGTGTCCAGCTCCCGCCAGGCGGGCCCGTCGCTAACGAAGACACCACCGTTGGTCAGAGCGAACACGCGCCTGTCAGGACCTGTGACCAACCCCTTTATGCGGCCATCGTACAGAGACTGACCGCCCAACGGCTCACAGATATCACGCCCCAGGTCGAACCGATATGCGCCCTGGCCGTCGGTGCCAACATACAACACGTCTGGCTGGCCAGGATCCATCGTCAATGCTGTGACGGCGGGGACTTGTCCGTAGGCATCGGCCGGCAGTCCCACTCTGAACTTGTGCCACGTCTCGCCGCCGTTATCGCTACGCCACAGGCTGTCGGCCGTGGCCGCCGGTCCGCCGGCTGTGCCAGCATAGACCACGGCATCGTGGATGGGAGACACGGCCAGTGCGTTGACAGCAACGCCCGGTCCCGAGCTGACCACCCTCCAGGTGCGTCCACTGTCATCGGTACGATAGATACCGGCAGGCTGGGGTCCGCCAGTGAGCGCAGCATACATCACATTCCCTTGAGAGGAAGCGGCTACCGACTGAACAGATGCCCCCGACAGGCCCACCAAGGCCATTCCCTCCGTCTCGCCCGCCACCAGAGCGCCCGCCGTTCCCAGAGCAAGTATCAAGGCAAATAACCCGATTCTGATAAACGATCTCAGTACTCCCATCGCACCATACCTCTGCAAGCGACCGTGCACCTACGCTCTTGCCGATTCTACACCTCTATTGTATCATCCCCCGCAGGTTCCGACATCGGGCTACTGGCTACGGCGGACGTCAGCAAATAGCTCATAGTTGATCCCTTTCCATCCGCCGAATCGCCTATTCACGACTGAGGATTCCTTCTCCGGATCGGAATACGAGGCAAATGCTAGTGGGTGGCCACTTGGTTCTTCGCAAATACGTGCCCCCAGTGGATGAAAACAGCACCAACCCCGACCTTGAGGCACTGGTCGCGTTGATCAATGCCGCCGATGACGTGGATGGCGCAAAGCGGACCACAACCGTGGAACAGCTGAGGCATGATATGGATATCCTCCCCTTCAGGCCAGTGAGCGAGACGTACCTGGCCAAAGATGAAGGAGATCTGATAGGATATGCACGTCTCGAAAAGATGGTCACGGAGGAAGCGGACTGCTTCGCCTGCCGGGGAATCGTTCGCCCCGACCGGCGGAGAGAAGGAATCGGCACCCGTTTGGTGCAGCACGCGCTCACACGGGCACGTGCCCTGAAAGGGCGCACGCCCAGCTATTTCGACGTGGAAGTAAGCACGTCTATTGCTGGCGCTGGCGAACTGGCCCGAAGCCTGGACCTCAAACCGGTCCGCTGGTTCCTGCTTATGGGGCGAGCGCTCACGACGGAACTGCCTCAGCTATGCCCCGTCCCGGGGATCCGGCTGCGACCTTTTGTTCCCGGTCGTGACGAGGACAGTTACCTGGCTGGCTTCAATGCGGCGTTCAGCACTCACTGGGGGTTCTTCCCCCTGACTCGCGACGACCTGTCCGCCATGGAAGTCACCGGTTGGTTTGATCCAGACCAGACGATCGTGGCGCAAGCCGACGGAGAAATCGTGGGGTTGTGTGTATGCACAACGGCAGCCCCCTGGCTCAGCCAGGACGACGGCCAATGGGCGCTGGTTGAAGACCTGGCGGTTGTCCCTGGCTGGCAGCGGTGCGGTCTGGGCCGAGCATTGTTGGCAACCGCCGTGAGACAATTGCATGCCGCTGGCTACGTCGGGGTCTATCTGGGCGTGGACACCGATAATGTACACGACGCGAAGTCTCTGTACCAATCAGCGGGATTCGAAGAGGTGATGCGTGATGTGGTGTATCGCCTGGAGATATAGGAATTCACCGTCGTTGTGCCAATGACGGTGAATTCAGGGAGCTACGCCAGTCTGAGATGCAGCAGGGCCCTCTGCTGCGGGGTGAGGACACTCCTGCTCGAGCGGCCTTTCGGGGACTTCTGCCAGCGCTTAGCTGCACCTGTCTGGCCTGACCCGCTTCCCGGCATAGACTCGCACACTCGGGCAGCCAACACTGGTCGGCCGGTCGAAGCACTACAAGGGAGCGGACTCCTGTTCGTCCGCCTCAAGCGCGGCCGGTGCCTCAACATCATCGGCTTGAGGCGCGGCTGAAGACAGGTCGCCAGGCTCAGCCACCATCGCCCCAGCCTCCTCCGACTGAGAGAGGGGTAGTTCTGGGCCGGCTATCTCCGGAACTGCTGGCGTTGGCACCGCTGTCTCATCGATTGGCGATTCGAGTTCATCTGTCTGAGCGGCAGCTGGTCCCGGTTTCTCCGTCCCAGACATAGCTGGCGTCGCCGTCTCTGCCTCGACGACCTCTGGTTCCGGCTCTTCCACCTGCACCGTCACTATCTCGGCCTCGACGACCTCTGGTTCCGGCTCTTCCACCTGCACCGTCGCCATCTCGGCCTCGACGACCTC
>JAUVRU010000467.1 GCA_030597485.1 Anaerolineae bacterium | reverse complement strand
GCTCCAGCGTGTGGGCATGACTGACATACTCGCCCAGGGGACCGACTTCCTCGGTCAGATCAACGCCCTCGGCCAGATCCTCCCGGGTGATGGATAGGGGTTGCATCATGGCCCGGGTATAGGCGATGATCTCGTCCCCCAATATGTCTCCCTCGGCCGCACACACCTTGCCGGCCCCCATGGTGCCCACGTTATGCACCATCTTGCAGCCGCTTAACATAGCCCACAGACATTGAGCCATCATTTCCGTGCCCGCCTGAGCATCCAGGTGCGGGCTGTCGGTGCACATTTCCAACCCCCACGCCGGCATCCCATACCAGCGAGCAATGTCAGCCACTGCGGCGTAGGCCAGGAACGTCTCAGGTGCACAGTACGACCACATTGTGGTCTTCATATCCATCACCTGAACTGTGAACCCCGCCGTACACATGGGCGCGCCTGGGCGCTTCAACTGGTGAATTACCAGGTTGGCCAGCCAGTCAGCATTGGTCATCGCCAGCGTCCCCGCCACACTGCAAGGGCTGTTGCCCCCAATCGCCGGACATGAATAGGTTACCATGGGAATTTCTGCCTCAGCGCAGGTAAGCAGCAATTCAAGACTGTAATCACTGCCGGAGAGAGGAGCAGCTGGCACAGACGCGCAAGCCAGGAAAGGACGTTCGCGCAAGGCTTCCTCGCCGCCGGCTATCACGCTCAGAAGATCCAGAACATCCAGCAAGCCGGCCCGATCGTAGGGAATCACCCAGAGGGGCTTGGTGGTGCGGCGCACGCTGTGGGCCACGGCAACCTGGTTCTGTAGATTGCTGGGCACGTCTCTTGCCTGCCCAACACACATCACATAGTCGATATTGGGCAACGCGTCCAGCACGGTGCTCAACCACAGCTGATCTTCCTTGACCAAGGGGCGGTTTTTCCTTCGGTAGGGATCCAGTACGAAGAATGTATCGCCCAATGCGCCAAAGGTCACTCGTTCGTCCGCCAGCGACATCACCGGCTCGCCCAGCCGGTTGTACAGCGTCACAGGGCGCACAGTCTTGAGCGCCTGCTCTACCAGATCGCCAGGTATGTAGGCTCGTTCTCCCTCCACCCGCGCCCCGGCCGCGAGCAACAATTCGCGGGCTTCGGCAACAGGCACATCGTAGCCTGCTCGCTGCAGAATATCCAGGCTGGCCTGGTGGATAGCCTTGATCTGCTCCTCCGACAGCACGCGCAGCCACGGCTTGGGGCCAGGTGGAAGACCTGCAGACATCACCCTGTTCATTTCCCTCTCCTCAATATTGGTTCACGCCCCAGTTTCCAGAACCGGTTGGGGTTGTTGAATAACCAGTCCGCGGCAACATCCAGTGCTTCATTTTCCTGCAGCCAACCGCATTCGACCAAATCAGCCAGGGACGAGGCAATGACTTGGCGCGCGATCTTGAGGTGAGCCGCGCAGTACTCAGGCAGGTCATGGTAATCACCACCAAAGCCGTGCACCTTGCTGTGCGGCGCGCTCACCACAGCCCTTTCTAGCATTTCTTTGGCGTACAGCGGGTCGAAGATGTGCAGCCAGGCAAAGTTGAGTACCACGTTGGGGTAGTTCTTCGTCAGGAACAACATATCACCCATATAGGGCCAGTTGCCGTGAATTAGGTCGAATTGGACCTGTTGGTGCAATTCCAGCACAGACGCCAGGTGAGCTGCATTGGCCTTATCGACTCGATTGTAGATGCCGGCCATATGCCCGGTATGCATCTGAACAGGTAGGTCCGGTTCCCGGGCAAAGCGCATGTACTGGTGACAGAGCAAATCGTCGAGGGGCTTGGCGTCCGGCCAGCCAAGAACGGTGCGGGGGTCGGCCAGCAAGCGGTTGAAAATCCGTTCTGCATCGCAGTGGGGTGTGAGCGCATAACGCAATGACCGCATGTAGGCACATTGGTCTTTGAAGCCTACTGCGCCGCGCGCCTTGGCTTGCCCGAAGACTTGGAAGACAGCCTCCAGAAACTCGTCCAGTGAAGTGATGTGGCGATCGGCCCAACTCCCAATGAGCTGCACGCCGGGCCAGTCGCGGGCGCTACTGCTCATTTCCCAACTGCGAGTGTATATGTCAACGGAGTGCAGCACGTGAAACAGGGGCAGCGGGATCGTCACTCGCCACCGGTCCGGAAAGGTCTGTTCACCACCCAAATACTGCTCGAAATTGCCCGGGCTAAGCCCCAGCACATCTGTCAACAGGATGCGAATATTGGCGTCATCCAACACTTGCCAGTAGAATGCCTCGTCACGAGAGGCCAGCTGCTCAGCCACGCGGTGCAAGGCAGCCAGCGACATCTCCTCTTCACCATACACATCGTGCAGGATCAGTGTGGTGACGCGAGCATAGGCTGTGTGTCGGGCGCGTTTCCAGATTGGCTCAAAGACCGGCCATTTCCTCTCAGTGGGGATGTCCGGGTCTTGCAGTACCCGCAACGTCCGCAGGTCAGTCCCGGCCGAAAGGAGGTCGTCTTTGAAATAGCCGTCTATAAGAGCCGCGATAGGCTCACGGACCGGCACCATGTAGCGAGGGCCGCCCATGTGTTCGTGACAGTCTATCACGGGCAGGGTGAACACACCCTCCTGTATGCGATCGAAAACAGGTGATGGCTTGTGCAGCATGCGCGATTCCTCTCAGCGCCCAGACATCATGTGATGGGATACACGCCGGAGCGGTGGGTCTCCTCGATCATGGCGCGGTAGTTCTCTGGATTGACCGACGAGTGAATGGTGTTGCTCGACGACATGATATACCCACCGCCGGGCGCAGCCTGACGAATCGTCTCCCTGACGACGCGTCTTACGTCGTCCGCACTCTGCCAGCTGAGCAATTCGCCGCAATCTATGTTGCCGATCAGGCAGACCCGATCACCGTACTCTTGCTTCACCTCGCCGATGTCCATTCCGGCAACGGGCTCCAGTGGGTTGATCCCATCCACGCCCGTGCTGACAATCATGTCAAGTATGGGCCACAGATTTCCGTCGCTGTGCTTGACGGCGAGGGCTCCTTCTTCGTGGATGACCCGCACT
>JAUVRU010000323.1 GCA_030597485.1 Anaerolineae bacterium | reverse complement strand
GTCCAATCGTTGGATGAGGACGGCGGTCAATTGCCAGGCCTCCTCCCAGTCAGGGAGGGAATCAGCACGGTATGCGAAATATGAGGGCAGCAGGGCGGGATCGTCAGCTATGAACGCCGCCATTCCCCCCAGCAGTCCACTGGGTCCCAGAGCGTGCAAGATGAGTGGGATTTCACGCAAATAGGGCATGACCAGGCGGTACAGTGCTGAGTGGTCATTCATCCAGTTGCCGGCGGCGAGCAGTGGGGGCGACGCCCGGTCTGCTTCCGGTGGTGCTTCGAACGGGAAGTCTGGAACGACCAGCTGGCCGTCGTTCAAGTGAAAGAAGGGCTTTTTCACGGCGCCGTGTACACGGGCCATTTCCAGTGGCTGGTAGTTGTTCAGCGCGTCGTTGTGGGTGAAAAAGGAAAGGAGAACCACGTCAGGCTGGTAGCGGAAGCCTTCCACCATGTAGAAGGTGGCCTCCTGATCGGTGCCCCAGCCGCCGACGCCAGCATTGATGACCTCGACAGGGCGGCTGTTTGAGGTGGTCAGTGCTTCCAGTTTCTTGGCGAAGGTCTCCTCCAGTGGCACTTGCAGTGCCTCAGCAAAGGAGTCGCCCAATACCAGGATGCGGTAGGCGTCGGCCGGGTTGTCGTAGCCGATCTCACGGTCGCGCAGGCCGCGTGCGTTGATGTGTACTGGGGCCTGGAACTCGCCGTACTCGCTGTACGAGAGTCCCCCCTGATTGGGCAAGTGGAACCAACCTAGATAGGGGTGGGGGACCCATAGTGCGGGTTGCGGTTCGGCCGGTGGGGCTATGCCCATCAGCCGAGTGCCTCCTTCCAGCATCAGCAGCGGGAGAGCGAGGCCCAGCACCACCAGCCCGATCCGGCCCAGTACTCTGCCAACCGTCTTCAACGTGCCATCCTGTTTATCTGTAGGTGAAGAAGTCTTGGCGAAGTATAGGCCGGGCAAAGCCAAATGACAAATGGAAGTACGGGGGTTAGATGGATTTCGATTTCTTGGAAGAAGACGACTTCCCCATAGACCCGTTGCTCTCGTCACGTCGCCCGCCTACCAACATTGAGATCGATGAGATCCTGGATCGGTTTGTGGAGGGCGAGCTGAGTAGCCTGGAGGCAGATGCGGCCTTTGGGCGGCTGGCCCGCGCCCAGGGGCCAACCCTGGCTCGGTTGCTTGATATGGCAGCGTCACCCGATCCCGATCTGTACCAGGTGGCTGCCGCTCTGCTGCCAGAGATGGACCTGTCGCCGGCCATCAACCCACTGCGTCGGTTGTTGGAAGACCAGTCGATAGACGATGATCATAAGATGAGCATCTTGCACGCGCTGTGGTTGTTGGGAGGCATTGGGCCGGGTGACGACCCCTTCGTCTACCTGTCGGATCCGGAGGCGATGATCCGTGACTCTCAACATGCCTTCCTGGATCTGTTACAGGACCCCAGTCAGCTGGAGATGGTGTTGCGCGCCGAGCTGGAGGGAGGCATGCCGACGCTAGTGCAAGCTGAGGCACTGGCGGCTATGGCGTCCACCGGGGACAGGCGGATGCGCCCCCTGTTCCTGTGCCTGCTGCACGCGGACGACAGTGGTGTGGTTGTCGGTGCTATCGAAGCGCTGGAGGTGTTTCAGGACCCTGCTACCGTGCCCATACTGGAAGAGCGGGCCCGCTATGATCCGGTCCCAGCGGTACGCCGGGCTGCCCGGCAGGCCGCTGATGCTCTGTCGAGCGAGATGATCCTGCAGCCCCCGTCCGTCTTGGAGTTACCGGTGGCCCCTCCGCCTCTGGCGCGCTGCTTGATCAGCACCATTGACGGCAACGGCGGTCAGATCGTGCTGGTGATTCGACAGGCACCTGATCACCCGCCGGTCTTCTGTGACGTGATGTTCAACGATCACGAGGGCATCAAGGACTGCTACGGCGGTCAGGCGGACAGCGTGGACGAGATCGGGCTAGCGATCGTAGATGGAATGGCTGAGATAGGAATCGAGATGGTGGACATCGGCGTGGATCGGGCGTTAACCGAGTTGCAGAGGGCCTACCATACTACGCTGGAGGCTAAGCGCCGGCTGCCATTAAGCTTCATAGCGTGGCAAGCATGGTTGGAGGGAGAGGACCCTTCCGTGGTCACCAGTTTCACCCTGCCGCACATCAGCGCTCAGGAGCGGACGGATCTGCTCGCGACATGCGACGATCTGCTTGATCTGGAAGAGTTCACGTCGTGGTTCTTCGATCCTGAGGAGTTGAAGGGGCTGGAGCGCAGGTTCCGCAAGCTGCTGCATCGTGAGGGCACCGATGATGCGGTGGAGGCGTTGGTCACTCAGGGGATCAGAAAAGTCGTGGATGGGCCCCGGCGCCAGATATTGAAGGATCGGCTTCTCCGTCAGTCCTGGCTGCTGGCCCAGGTGTATGAGGACCGAGAGGTTCCCAAGTTGGCGTTGGCGGCCGCGGCCGGCCTGGGCGACGACTACGACGCGCCGCTGGTGGATCATCCACTTCTGCGTGGCATGATACTGCGCAGCTTTGCCAATGCTGTTGAACCGTTCTTCTGAGGTAGCCGCTCAGCCACTCCCCGACCAGAACGCGGATGAGGCAGGGGCACGCTGATGATCGCTGGCTTTTTTCGATCATGTCTCCGGCTATCTGCGTCCACAGTACGCCAGGGTGCCTGCGCCCAGGTGCAGGCAGGACGGGCTGTGGTTCAATAATGGGCGCTGATTCGGCAACAACACTTGCGGTTCTCATCCCCGGAGAATGGGTCTGGTGAGACAGGTAGGCCCACCCTCGGCCTTGAGTGAGATTTCGTTGCCCCGGTAGGTCAACACTTGACACCCGGCCTTTTCCAGCCGCTGCCTGGTGATCGGGTTGCCATCCAGCATCAGACATCTGCCGGGGGCCAGGGCCAACACGTTGGTGCCCAGCGTGGCAAATTCCCCGTCGGGCACCGGTATCAGCCGGAAGCCACGTTGGCTGAGATACTCCCAGAAGGGGACGGGCATCAATGGGTGGTAACACACGGCCAGTTCCTGGTTGAGGATGCTGATCAGCGACATCAGGTGCAGGCAGGCTTCGGGACCGGTGTGGTAGGGTAACTGAACCGGAATCAGCTGGACTTCGAGTCCTTTCAATGCCTTGGCCAGCTGGCGCAGTCCTTCGGCATTGGTGCGAAATCCCTGACCCACTGCCAGCGTGTGACGATCGATCCACAGCAGGTCGCCCCCTTCCGCCACCGCTCCATCGTGCAAGGCGTATGTCACGGGCACGCCCAGTTCGGCCAGGCGGCGGGCCATGGCCGCCTCCTCCCCACGGCGCAGATCCTTGCCCGGACGGAGAATGACGGCTCCCTTTTCGGTGACGATGGCGGGGTCGTGGACGTAGATGGCATCGGCACGGCCTGGCTGGTACTCAATGTGGAAGATTACCTCGGCCCCGGCCCGGCGCAGGATGGCTACAAAATCGTCGTGTTCCTGACGAGCAATCTCCAGGTTGGGCACATCACTGTAGTGCCACCTGGCTGCATCGTCCACCACGAACGCCTGGTCGGGTCGCTTGACCAGCACCCGGCGCAGTGGCTCCACCATGCTCTGGCTGCCGAAGGGTCTGTTCATTCCAAGGAAACTACTTGACATAATATCCACTCGTTTCCTGCTCTATCGCTACGTGTGGTCTCTCTATGGCACGTTCGGTCCACTTCCCCAGGAGTGGCCTCACGCACCATTATACCATGATCGGTACGGCATGTGTGATGCCGGTATCTCCGGATTCCATGGCAGAGGAGCGCGAGCACGCGCTGACGTGCCCCGCTTCGTGCTCTGCGGGGCGTGCCCCGCTTCGTGCTCTGCGGGATGTGCCCCGCTTGGTGCTCGTCAATCTCAGTCAATTGCACCACTGAGCCCAACAGACACAACTTCTCCAAGGTGCGCCAAGGCCGTCACACGCACACAAATTCTCCGACCTGTGAGAGGAGTG
>JAUVRU010000325.1 GCA_030597485.1 Anaerolineae bacterium | reverse complement strand
GGTACAATGCGGTTATTGCACACCCGGTTTCATCATGAGCGCCGCCGCCCTGCTGGAGGAAAGACCATCGCCAACCCGGGATGAGGTCAAGCAGGCCATCACCGGCAACCTGTGCCGCTGCACCGGCTACTATTCCATCATCAACGCTATCGAGATGGCAGCCAGAAGAAGAGACGGAGATCAAACGTAAATGATTGTCACAAGAGAGTTGGTGCACGATCAACTTCTGGCGTATCCTGGAGGCGTGGCATGACAACTTCGGATATTAGACCGGGCGAGCGAGTCAAGGACGTACGTTTCACAGAAGAGTCGCTAAGCGTGGACCTTCTTGATGGCCCCGCCATTACAGTACCGTTGGCCTGGTATCCTAGGCTGCTTCACGCAACACCAGAGCAACGGGCCGACTGGCAGATCTGTGGTGGTGGATACGGCATCCACTGGACGCAGGTCGACGAGGATCTGAGCACAGAAGGCATGCTGCGCGGTGCGCCGGTTCCTCGCCGGTCTTTGCCAGTGCAGGCATAGTCAAGGACACAGGAGGAAGATATGTCCAAGAAACTGCATGAGGTGGGACAAGATTTCGCGGTGGACATCAACAAGACATCAACTGAACAAGACGAAAGCCCGGAGGAACAGAAAGAGATCCCCGAGAGGTCAACTACTGGCGGCAAGCTGATCCTGGAGTGGGACGACTATACCGATCTCTTTGGCTTCTTGGGTGTGAAGGAGGAGCACGCCGATCTGTTGCACAAGGCCGGGATCGCTTCTTTGTCTGAACTCGCCCTATGCAACACCGAGAACCTGCACGAGAAGATGGTCACGGTAAATGAACAGAAGAAGACAGTCCGCAGGCTGCCAGAACGAAGTGAAGTACGCAACTGGATCGCCCGGGCCCGGCGGTTGGTTCCACGTGGGAGCGGAACGGGCTTGTCTACTGAGCATCCGCACGTCGTTCAGGGAGCAAACAGACGCCCGGCAGTGCATGGAACTCGCACACTCGTGCAGACCATTGTCGGCTACTACAAGCTGGGGTACAGCATTGAGGAGATCCTGGACGGCCTGCCGCACCTCACCCCGGCTCAGGTGTACGATGCTCTGAGCTATTACCACGACCACCAGGCGGAGATCGAGTCCGATATTGCCACCAGCGAGGATATGGAGGAGCTGTCCGCCCAATACGGACTCCGCCCAAATGCGCAGGGGCGAGTGACCAGCAATGTCGAACCCAAGTGAGGGGGCTGCCCATCTTTTCATCCAACTGTATCTGGACGAGGATGTGTTCAAGGGCTTGGCTCAGGCGTTGCGATTGCGTGGTTACAACGCGGTCAGCGTCCACGAGATAGGCCGGCAAGGGATCTCTGATTCGGAGCACCTCGACTGTGCTACCGCCGAAGGCAAAGCCCTTTTCACGTTCAATGCACCGGACTTTCTGGCTTTGCACATAGAATACCTGGCGCAGGGGAAATCACACTTGGGCATTATCGCTTCCAAACAGATCCCCATCGGCGAGGCTGTTCGTCGCCTGTCCAGGTTGCTGAACACAGTGACTGCAGAAGAGATGCACAATCAGTTTTGGTGGCTTGCACCCTAAGGACTGTGTTGCTCAAGATGCAACAGGAGCCAAGTGTTATGAACCATCGCTCCATTGGGAAGTCAGAAGCCCGGGTTGACGCGGTCGCAAAAGTGACCGGCACCGCCATCTATCCCGGAGATCGCAGCTACAGCGACCAGCTATGGATGAAAATCCTGTTCGCCGGTCGTCCCCACGCCCGCGTCGTTGACGTCGACACCCGTGAGGCGGAGGCCCTGCCCGGGGTGGTGGCAGTGCTGACCGCCCGCGACGTGCCGGTCAACGAGTACGGTCTGCAAATCCCGGACCAGCCGGTGTTCTGCGGCCCGGGATCTGCCAGGGACGGCGCGGATGTGGCCCGTTGCGTGGGCGACCAGGTGGCGGTGATCGTGGCCGAGTCTGAGAGAATCGCAGCCCAGGCTCGCGCCCTGATCCGGTTGGAGACCGAGGACCTGCCGGTGCTGACCGACGTGCACCTGGCCAGATCGCCCGACGCCCTGCCGTTGCATCCCCATCAACCCCACAACGTGGCTTTTCACAAACGGGTGGTGAAGGGAGATGTCGACTCTGCGTGGGAGAATTGTGACGTGATTGTGGACCAGGTTTACCGGACGCCGCCCCAGGAACACATCTACCTGCAGCCGGAGGCTGGCTCGGCCTACGTGGACCAGGAGGGTCGCATCACGGTACACGTGGCCGGTCAATGGACGTGGGAGGATCAGCAGCAGATCGCCCACGCCCTGGACTTGCCACCTGAGCGCGTTCGCGTCATCTATGATGCCATTGGAGGCGCCTTCGGCGGGCGAGAGGACGTGAGCGTGCAAATCGTGCTAGCGCTGGCAGCGATGCGCCTGGCCGAACGCGGCATCCACCGACCGGTGAAGATCATCTGGAGCCGCGAGGAATCGATTTTGGGTCATTGCAAGCGCCATCCCATGATCATCCACTCGAAGTGGGGTGCCACCCGGGATGGCATGCTGGTGGCTGCTGAGGTGGAGATTGTGAGCGACGCCGGTGCCTACATGTACACCAGCAACAAGGTGCTGGCCAATGCCATCATCACCTGCACCGGTCCCTACGAATTCCCTCACGTGCTGGTCAATGGGTATGCCGTCTATACCAACAACCTGCCCGGCGGCGCCTTTCGGGGTTTCGGCGCTCCCCAGGGGTTCTTTGCCGCCGAGTCCCAGATGAACCGGCTGGCAGAGGCACTCGGGATGAGCCCGGTGGAAATCCGCCTCAAGAACTTGCTGAACGACCAGAAGCTCCTGTCCGTGGGCACCCCGCTGCCTGGGGGGGTGAGCCTCACGGAGGTGGTGGAAGAAGCAGCCCGTGCTGGCGGCTGGCTGGGTGAGGAGAAAACCAGCCAGCACCAGATTGAGGGCAGCAAGCGCAAAGGCCGGGGCATTGCGGCCGCCTTCAAGAACATCGGCTTCAGCTTCGGCTATCAGGAGAACAGCTGGGCCAGGGTGGTGTTGGAGGGAGATGTTGAGATAGAGGAAGCTACTGTCTACATCGGTGGAGCCGATGTGGGCCAGGGTCACCACACCGCCATGGCCCAAATCGCTGCCCAGGTGCTCGACCTGCCACTTGACCGAATCAACATGGTCGTGTCCGACACGGCCGTCACCGAGAGCTCGGGCAGCGCTTCCGCTTCACGGTTGACCTTCATGGCGGGCAACGCGGTGAAGGGCACGGCCGAGCAGGCGTTGGCCAGGTGGCGAGATGAGGCGCGGCCGGCGGTGGCCGAGTACACCTACCTGGCTCCCAAGACACAGCCCTTTGCCGAGGCCGACGGCGAGCCCTTTATGCCCAACCTGGCGTATGGCTACCTGGCGCAGTCGGTGGAGGTGGAAGTGGATACCGAGACCGGCTTCATACACGTCACCCGAGTAGTCTCGGTTCACGACGTGGGGAAGGCAATCAACCCGCAGCAGATTGTGGGCCAGGTAGAGGGATGCGTGGTGCAGGCGCAGGGCTACACCCTGTTGGAGAACTTCCAGACTGAGGACGGCCACGTGCTGACGTCTAACTTAAGCTCCTACCTGATGCCCGGCGTTTTTGACATTCCCGATGGGGTTGAGACGATCATCATCGAAAACCCGGACCCGCGTGGGCCCTTTGGTGTGCGCGGCATGGCTGAGATGCCCTACCTGGGCATAGCCCCGGCCGTGGTTGCCGCTGTGCACGACGCCACCGGCGTGTGGTTCAACGATTTTCCGCTGACCCCAGAGCGGGTGCTGCGCGGGCTGGGAAAGATATGAGCGAGACTGCGCCACGACCAAACGTGAAAGACAAGACTATTCGGGAGGCCCGACAGCTGGCCTTCGATGAGCTGCATCGGGTAGCTCAAACCGAGGATAGCCTCGGCATTGATGAATCATTCCC
>JAUVRU010000274.1 GCA_030597485.1 Anaerolineae bacterium | reverse complement strand
GGCGGCGGCGCCATCAACAGGATCTTGGGCACACCATCGTCAGGGCCGGCAGCGCTCTTCTGAACGATATCCACCAAAACGCCGGCTCCCTCGGCAATATCGTAGGCAGACAGAGAGAAGCGTTTCTTCAGGTCATTGGTTCCCAGCATGATGATAACCAGATCGATGGGCCGATGGGTTTCCAGGCACGGAATCAAGTACTCCTTGCCGCTCTTGTACCCTTCTATCGGGTCATCCCAGACAGTTGTCCTGCCGTTCAACCCCTCCTCAATGACCACAAACGCACCCTCAAGTTCTTGCCTCAGCACGCCCGTCCACCGGTCATCTCTCGAGAAACGATCCTGGGTGACAGGATTGTATCCCCAGGTATTGGAGTCACCGTAACACAGTACTGTTCTCACACTTGTCTCTCCCCAGGATGCAGATATCAAAGACCAAGCTACCGAATGCACCGCAGACCCACGTAGCAGGGGCAATGTAGCACACGGATGCACCCCTGTCAAGATTAGGGCAGCGCGAACTCTGAGACCACGTTGGCTGCGGCGTGCGAGAACATCCTGGTCGAAGGCAGGCTGCTCCGCAAATGGTGGCACTACCGCTTGCATGAGACAAGCAGCAGTCCACAGAATGAAGGAGATCGAACCGCAGTTGCCGGACACGGTACCCTGTGCTAGAATGGCTGTCCATTCGGGCCCTGCCTGGTTTGGGTTCCCCCTTTGGACCACTCCGTCCAGTGACGTGGACATCCTTGAGCGCGGTGACGGTGAGGTACCCGATGATACGTGCCATCATCTTCGATTTCGACGGGTTGATCCTGGACACAGAATCCGCCGACTTCCTGGCCTGGCAGGAGATATGCCAGGCATACGGCTGCGACCTGTCTTTCGCAACCTGGGCACAGGGCGTCGGCGTTTCGCTGGAGATGTTCGACCTCCGTGACTACCTGGATTTTCAGACCCGCCAGACTGTTGATCGAGCAGAGATCTACGCCAGGCATCGCCGCCGTTGGACTGAACTCTCAGAGGCGCAGCCCATTCTGCCGGGCGTGGTCGACTTCATTGCCGGCGCCAAACGGAGAGGCCTTCAGCTTGGCCTGGCGTCAAGCGGACGGCGCGACTGGGTCGTGGGCCATCTGTCACGCCTCGGCCTTGAGGCGGACTTCGACTGCATCAAGTGCCTTGAGGACGTCAGCACCGCCAAGCCTGAGCCCGAGTTGTACCTCTCTGCTCTCAGCGAGATGGGCGTTGCCCCAGGCCAGGCCATCGCCCTGGAGGATTCGCCCAATGGAATCCTGGCAGCCAAACGAGCAGGGCTGTACTGCGTGGTTGTCCCCAACCCCATGACACGGCATTTGCCCCTGGATCAGGCAGACCTGCGGCTGGATTCCCTGGCAGATGTTTCCCTGGAGAGCCTCTTGGCCAAAGCTGGGTCCAACCTGCGCTAGCGTCACATCTCGGAAATCGGGATACCGAATGGGAGCGCAGGCGTCTCGCCTGCCCATCTCGCACGTGTAATCAAGCCCCTACACGCCCGTTGGATTCGCAATGGGAGCGCAGGCATCCCGCCTGCCCATCTATGCGCCGCACCGTGCTCAATGGTATAATCCCAGATACCGGAGGTACTGGCTATGAAGCTAAACGACCAGGTGGCAGTTGTGACCGGTGCTGGGCGCGGCATCGGTCGGGCCATAGCCCAGCGTTGTGCCCAGGAAGGGGCAAAGGTGGCGCTCGTTGCCCGCACCGCCGCCCAGATCAGTGAAGTGTGCACCGAGATTGAGCACCAAGGCGGCACCGCAGTCGCCATCCCTGCTGACGTGACCGATCATGCGGCCGTGGCAGCGATGGCCCGACGGGTGGAAGACCAATTCGGTGCTGTTGACTTGCTGGTGAACAACGCCGGCAGCCACGTGGCCATCGGCCCTGCCTGGGAAGCAGACCCGTCGGAGTGGTGGACCGACGTGACCGTCAACCTCCTGGGGGTGTTCCTGTGTTGCCGTGAGGTGGTGCCCGGCATGGTGGCCAGAGGGACCGGCCGGGTAATCACCCTGATCGGGGGCGGCACCGACCTGCCCTTTCCCTACGCCTCCGCCTACGGAACCGGCAAGGCCGCAGTTATGCGGTTCACCGAGTGCCTGGCTGCCGAGCTGCGAGAGCACGGCATCACGGTCTTTGCCGTGAGACCGGGGTTTGTGCGCACCGCAATGTCCGAGTTCCACGTGCACAGCGAGAGGAGCCTGCGGTGGATCCCACACGTCAAACGACGATTCGAGCGGGGGGAAGATGTGCCCCCCACCCTGGCCGCGGACCTGGTTGTGGCGCTGGCCTCCGGTCGTTTTGATGCACTTACCGGCCGCGCCGTCAGGGTGGTGGATGATCTGGACATAGTGGAAAGGCAAATGCCAGAGATACTGGAGAAGGACCTCTACACCCTCAGGATGCGGGTACTGCCGCATCAGTGACGCCAGCCTGTAGTAGGCGCAACCAGTTTCCGGCCGGAACGACCAGGTGCAGCAAGTGATGATGGAGTGGACACACCCGACGAGTCGCTGTGCCGAGTGTGGTGCCGAGTCCCCGCTGATCATTGGCCATCTGGGCGTCTGCGCCCGGTGCATCCGCACCCGCTTTGACCGGGTGCGCCCTCGCCTGCTGGCCGCACACGCGGAAACCCGTCGCGCTTTCGGTCTTCCCGAAGCGCCACCACGTGCCACCGATGGCGTCCCCTGCCCACTGTGTGACCGAAGCTGCGTCATCGGTGCCGGGGAACGGGGCTATTGTGGCTTGCGCGTCAACCAGGACGGGCATCTCAAGCACCTGGCTGGCACACCGGCGCGGGGAGTGCTTCATTGGTACCGGGACCCCTTGCCAACCAACTGCGTCGCCGACTGGGTGTGCGCTGGTTACCGCCAGTCATCAGGGCTGAGGCACAGTCGAAGATACCACAACCTGGCGGTTTTCTACTCCAGTTGTTGCTTCAACTGCGTCTATTGCCAGAATTGGCACTTCCGCGGGGTGGATCCGGCGACCAGCGAGGGTCTCAGCGCCCACGAACTGGCCGCTTGCGCCAATGACCGCACCTTTTGCGTGTGCTACTTCGGGGGCGATCCCGCCAGTCAGATGCCGCACGCGCTGGCGTCAGCCCGGTACCTGGCTGAGCGCGGGGTGGTCGTCTGTTGGGAGACAGCCGGTTCCCAACATCCCAAGCTGATGAACCAGGCCGTCCGGCTGTCACTGCAAACAGGGGGCACGGTCAAGTTCGACCTGAAGGCCCTCGACGAGGGGCTACACATAGCGCTTACCGGTGCCAGCAATCGCCGCACGCTAGAAAACTTCACCCGTGCCGCCGCTCGCTTCGACGAACGACCTGACCCGCCGCTCGTCGTTGCCAGCACGCTGCTGGTGCCCGGCTACGTGACACCGGATGAAGTGGGGCGAATCGCCCACTTCATCGCTGACATCAATCCGCACATCCCCTATGCCTTGCTTGGTTTCGCGCCAAACTTCTATGTCCCTGACCTGCCATGCACCTCGGCGCGTCACGCTGAGGAAGCGCGGGCAGCCGCGCAGAGCGCCGGGTTGAAGAACGTTCGCATTGGCAATCGCCACCTGCTTTCTCACGACTACTGAGTCCCGAGCGACATCCGGCCCCGACCAGTGCTGCCAGAGCAGTGATGGGTACTCGCCCCACAAGACCAGTACAGACAACCCGTGCAGTGGAGCCAGGCATCCTCACGGGCTAGCGTCCTCTGGATGGGTTAGCATCCTCTGGAGATGCCGCCACCAAGCAGTGTCCGCATCTGACGCGAAGCGTGCTCACTCCACCCAAGAACCCCAAGGGTGCTCGCCCCTCAACGGCGGTTTGACCCCGTTCCTGATCCTATCCCGAGGTGGCTGACGGCAATGGGGAGCAGGTGACGAATCGGCGCGTATTTGTTATAATGGACCCAACTACCTCTACAGGAGAACGGTCTAATGAAAGCCATGGTGCTTCCCGGTCCCGCTCCCATCGAGCAGTCTCCCCTTCAGTTGACTGAGCTGCCCCAGCCCCAACCCGGCGCCGGCCAGATACGCATCCGGGTGCGGGTGTGCGGCGTTTGCCACACCGATTTGCACACTGTCGAAGGTGAACTGGCGCTGCCCCGGCTTCCTCTCGTGCCCGGCCACCAAATCGTGGGCATGGTGGATGTGCTGGGAGAGGGAGTCACCCGTTTCCGGATCGGCGACCGGGTAGGCGTGGCCTGGCTCCACCAATCCTGCGGTCAATGCGAATATTGTCGACGCGGGGACGAAAACCTGTGTGAGTCCGGCCGCTTCACCGGCCTGGACGTGGACGGCG
>JAUVRU010000192.1 GCA_030597485.1 Anaerolineae bacterium | reverse complement strand
ATGATCCACCAGGTGGCCCACGACCGCGTGGTCGCGATTCTGGAGACGGCCGGGCCAGTGGAACTGCCCGCCAGCGTAGACAGAGAACTGGAGCGCGCGCTGCACCAGGGACTGGAGGAAGCTGCACAGGCAACCAGCAGCAAGGAGTAACCAGAAACTGCAGTAGCGAAAGGGACCAGTGCCAATGAGCAAACCAAACGAAATTGCCGTGCAACGCCGGTGGGATTGGCCTTATCCCATCATAGCCCGTGCCCAGGGCATCTACCTGTGGGACACCGAGGGCAGGCGCTACATTGATGGCTCCGGTGGTTCTTCGCTGGTGACCGGCTGATGGGGCCACCGTTGATCACCACCAAGGCGCAGGTGGACGAGATGATGGCGATCCTGCACGATTCAATGAAGGCATTCGAGGCGGAGGTCTCGCAGCCATGAAGCTCTCTCTGGCAGTGCAGACCGCTGAGGTGCAATTTATCCCGGTGGCTTTGCTGAGAGGGGCCTTTGAGGAGAAGCTGGCAAAGGCAGCTGCGCTGGGGGCCGATGGGGTTGAGCTGATGCCGGCCGATCCGGCCGCGCTGGATGCGGCTGCCATCCGCGCTAGCCTGGAACAGAACAAACTGGGGGCAGCCGCCATCGGCAGCGGCGGGGTGAAGTTCGTGACCGGCCTTTCACTGCTCCATCCTGATCCGAAGAAAGCGGATCAAGCACGGGCTCGATTGGACGATCTTATTGAGTTGGCGGCGGCGGGGGGGGCCCCGCTGGTCACTGTGGGCAGCTTTCGGGGGTTGCTGGCCCCGGTCGGCAGTGGCGGTCGCGAACGGCTGGTGTCGATTCTGCAACAAGCTGGCGCAT
Organism: Anaerolineae bacterium; assembly: GCA_030597485.1. Lineage (GTDB taxonomy): Bacteria > Chloroflexota > Anaerolineae > 4572-78 > NAK82 > JAUVRU01. The sequence continues at coordinate 4,520 of JAUVRU010000192.1, read as the reverse complement.
ACGCTCAGTCCCGAGGCGTTCGCCTGGCAATAGAACCCCTCAATCGTTATGAAGCTGACCTGATCAACAACGCTGATGAGGGGCTGGCATTCCTGGAGGCGGTGGGGCACCCGGCAGTGGGGCTGTTGCTGGACACGTATCACGTGAACATCGAGGAGTCGTCGTGGACGGACCCCTTCCGCCGGGTGATGGCTGCTGGCAAACTGTGGCACGTGCATCTGGGCGACAACAACCGTCTGCCTCCCGGTCAGGGACTGATAGACTTCGCCGCCATCGTGACCACCTTGCAGCAGATTGGCTACACTGATTGGCTATCGGCCGAACTGTTGGCTTTGCCAGACGGGGACATCGCTGCCGAGCAAACCCTATCCCATATGCGTTCGCTGCAGGAGGCATAAGAATGCAACTGAGCTGCTTGCCGGTTTCGTTTTTCTCCGATATCATTGAGGGCCGTATGAGCGTTGGCGAGTGGGCCCGGATGGGGGCTTCCGTCGGTCTGGACGCCGTTGACTTGAGCATTCTGTTTGTGCCTGATCGTTCTACCCGGGCGGTGGCTGCCATGCGGCGTGAGGTAGAGGACGCTGGCATGAGGGTGGCCATGGTGTCCAGCTATCCTGATTTCACCCATCCCGACCCGGTCCAGCGCCAGAATGAGCTGGTTATGGAGCAGGAAGTTTTCGCGGTGGCGGCCGGGCTGGGTGCGGAGATGGTGCGGGTTACCGATGGACAGGCTCATCCCGAGACCGGCCGCGGAGAAGGCATTGAGTGGGCTGTGGAAGGCTTGAGTCGTCTGGTGGAGAGCGTCCGCCCTACGGGCGTTACGCCGGTGTTCGAGAACCATGCCAAGCCGGGAGCCTGGGAGTACACCGATTTCTCCCAATCGCCGGATGTTTTCCTTGAGATCGTGGCGGGAACGGCCGATGTGGGGCTGGGAATCAACTTCGACACCGGCAATGCGGCCGCATTTGCCGACGATCCAGTGCAACTGCTGGATCAGGTCATCGATCGGGTGATCAGCATTCACGCCGCGGACACAGAGACGAAAGGTGAACTGCGACACGTGTTGTTGGGCACCGGCGTGGCTCCGTTCCCGGCTGTGTTCAGTCGCCTGATTCAGTCTGGCTGGGACGGCTGGATCTGCATGGAGGAAGCCTCGTACCAGGGCCGGGAGGGACTGGAAGCGGCCACCCGATTCGTGCGGCAGACCTGGCAGGCAGCACAGGAACAGGGCGAGGGAACGTAGTCCGTGACCCGGGAACGAGCGTGGCTGACGGAGATGTTGTGATTGTACGACCAGACTCCGAACAGGAGGGACTTCGTATGACCAGGATTACGGAAGGCCTGTCGGTTGACCAGACGGCCATCGTTCGTCTGGAGAGTGAGTGGTTACAGGTGGATGTTGCTCCCAGCGTGGGCGGCAGGATCGTCAGCTTGGTGGAGAAGTCGAGCAGTCACCAATTCCTTTGGCGCAATGCCAGGCTGAATCTGGAGAAGATGGAGCCGGGCACCGAATACGACCCCAATTTCTACGGTGCCATTGACGAACTGCTTCCCAACGACATACCGGAATTCATCAATGGGGTAGACAGCCCGGATCACGGGGAGCTGTGGACGACGGCGCTTGACTATCAGGTTGACGGAGAAGCGCTGGTGCTGTCCGGCATTCTGCCTCTCTGTGGGCTCTGGTACGAAAGGCGAATGACGTTGCGCGCTGGCTGCCCCTACATCGACTTCGACTACCGCATCGAAAACCGCTCCGACGAACGACGGGAGTTCTTGTGGAAGCTGCACGCTGCCATGAACATCCAGCCCTGGGATCGTATCGTCTGCCCGGCGCATGCCGCCCGGGTGCCGGACCTTGAGTGGTCGCGGTGGCACAGTCTGGGCCCCTTTGCCTGGCCGGAGATTGAAGGACAACGGGCAGATGTCATTCCCCCTGAGGAAGGCACGGTCGACTTCCTGTTTCTCTACGACCTGACGAACGGCCAGATAGCATGGGAAAGCCCTGACAGGAACCTGACCTTCGCTTACTACTTCGACCTGGACGTCTTTCCCTACGCCTGGCTGTTTGCCTCGTATGGCGGGTTCGACGGTCACTACATGGCCATACTGGAACCGTGTACCACGATGCCGCTGTCGGTCAATGAGGCTGCCAGGCTGGGACAGTGCTCGGCTCTCGAATCTGGCCAATCAGTAGAAACTCGCGTCACCATCTACGCCGGGCCCAAGCGAGATTGAGGGCGGCCCTGCACAGTGCGTGCGACCGAGTTGCTACGCGAGAGTGGGGCGCTCCCGGGGGTGGCGCTGTGCGTGGGACCGGATGATTATCCTGCCTCGGTTGCACCGTCGGTTCCGCCCTCAGCCGGTGGACACTCCCACGTGCCTGGCCCGGCCTGGGCTCGCTCCTGGGCAAAAGTGGTCAGAATGCCACAGCCCAGACACAGCTGGCGGCAGTCCACTCTGGTTTCTCCCTGGTGAGCGGCCTGCCAGTCTCTCCACAGCCATCGCTTGTGCACTCCGGTGAGGATATGGTCCCAGGGGAAGGCCTCATCGGACGTCCGCAGGCGCGTGGCATACCATTGTGCGTCGAGTCCTTCCTCTTGGAATGCCTGTTGCCATGAATCGGGGCGGAAGTGCTCGTGCCAGGCGTCGAAGCGGCAGCCCTTCTGCCAGGCGCGCCGGATGGCTGGCCCTACCCGGCGATCACCCCGCGCCAGGGCTGCCTCGAGCAAGGACTCCTGGGAGTCGTTCCAGTTGAAGATGATGCCCCTGGCCCGGCCGAGTTCCCCTTTCAGCAGCGCCTGTTTTCTTTGGATTTCGTGCGGTTCGTCCATCCCGGCCCACTGGAACGGGGTGTGAGGCTGGGGCACGAAGGTGCTGACGCTCACCCGCACCTGAGCTTTGCGGTGGTGATGTCGCTGGCCTACCTCCAGCACCTGTTTGGCCACCCGGGCGATGGCACTCACGTCATCGTCAGTCTCGGTGGGTTGGCCGATCATGAAGTACAGTTTGATCTGCCGCCAGCCCCGGCTGTACACCATGTCGGCGACTTCCAGCATGTGCTGGGTGGGGATGGGCTTGTTGATCACATCCCTCAGGCGGTCGGTGCCGGCCTCGGGGGCAAAGGTGAAGCCGGTGCGGCGACCATGGGTCAGCATGTCCACCATCTCGACCGACAGGCTGTCCACCCGCGAGCTGGGCAGCGACAGCGACAGGTGCTGACCTCGGGTTGTCTCTGACAGCGAGCGGATCAGCGACTCGATCTGGGTGTGGTCGGTGCTGGAGAGGCTGAGCAGGCTGATCTCCTGGTACCCCGTGTTACGAGCTATGTCTTGCACGGCCGCGACGATCTCTGTTGCCGGTCGCTGGCGCACCGGGCGGCAGATCATGCCGGCCTGGCAGAACCGGCAGCCCCGGGTGCAGCCCCGCTGAATCTCCACCGCGCCCCGATTGAAGACTACGTCCACAAAGGGAACGACGAAGCGCGTGACCGGGGGCGGCAAGACCGGTGCGATGCGCTTGACAACGACTGGCGACGCCTTGGCAGTCAATGGCTCGGTCCTGAGCAGACAGCCATCTTCGGCATACACCGGCCGGTAGAAGCGGGGCACGTAGACGCCGGGGATGGCGGCCAAATGGTGCAACTGCGTCTCCCGGGTGAAGCTGCGCACCCGATCATAGGCCGCTAGTATCTCGAGGATGGCCTGCTCCCCCTCACCGATGACGAAGAGGTCGAAGAAATCGGCCATCGGTTCTGGATTGAAGGCAGCACTGCCTCCCGCTATGACCAGTGGGTAGCGTTCGTCCCGGTCCTGGCTCAGTAGCGGCAGCCCGCCCAGGTCAAGCAGCGTGAGGGTGTTGGTGTACAGCTGTTGGTACGGCAGGCTGATGCCGACGATGTCGAAGTCGGTCAACGGATGCCGGGTTTCCAGCGAGTACAGCGGCAGACCTGCCCCGCGCATAGCAGCTTCCATATCGTGCCAGGGGACGTACACCCGTTCCGCCAGGGCATCATCTTGCCGGTTGACGATGTCGTACAGGATGGCGAGTCCCAGGTTGCTCATACCCAGGTCGTACAGGTCGGGAAAGGCCAGGGCCATCTTGACCTTGATCCTGTTCCAGTCCTTGACTATGCTGTTGTATTCGCCGCCGGTATAGCGGGCCGGCTTCTGCACGCCTGGCAGAATCCTGTCCAAGGCGAGTCCGTCAACTACCATAGAATTCCTCGCAGGGCGCTGAGTGCTGAACGTCTAGTCGGCCACGACCTTCACCAGCACGTTCCGGGTGCGGGGACCGTCGAATTCGGCCAGGTAGATTCCCTGCCAGCGGCCGAGCACCAGTCTTCCCTCGGAGACGAGAAGGGTGCACGACGCACCCGTCAGCGAAGCTTTCACGTGGGCTGGGCTGTTCCCCTCACCGTGCCGGAAGTCGCCCCGCTGGTGGATGAGGTCGTCCAGCACCAGTCCCATGTCGTGCAGCACGTCGGGGTCCCAGTTTTCGTTGAGGGTCGGCCCGGCGGT
>JAUVRU010000328.1 GCA_030597485.1 Anaerolineae bacterium | reverse complement strand
TGTTCTCCGTCTCTGTGGCTGGCCAGCCAATTGCCATCGGTGCAGACGGAAACACTGATCCCGGGCGGCGGCTGGATTTCTGGCAAGATCGCTACTACGTGCGCATTGTGGCCCCCCAGCCGGTTGCTGACGCGGATTTGACGGCCTTCGGTCAGGCGGTCGCCGGTGCTTTGCCACCCGGCGGGCAGCCGCCGGAACTGATCAGCTCGCTTCCAACGATGGGACTGGTGCCCCTCACCATTCGCTTCTTTCACCAGGAGCTGTCCATCCAGAACTGGCTGTGGCTGGGGGGCGAGAATGTGCTTGGTCTGGACGCAGGCACTGATGGCGTTCTGGCGGACTATGAGCGAGGTGGCGAGACTGCCAGGCTCTTGCTGGTCGCCTACCCCAAGGCAGACCAAGCCACGACGGCGCTGCAGGCGTTGGAATCTGGCCCCCCATCTGGGCTGGTGGTTGCCGAAGCGAGCGGAAGAAGGTTGGGTGCCGTGTTCGGAAACCTGGACGGAAGCACCGCTGGCGACTTATTGAATGAGGCGCTACAATAGCGACGGGAACATGCCACCCGGGATGGCCGGTACACTGGCCGCAACAAGGATGGTGACATGACAGGAGGTCATCTGGATATGAACAGGAAGGGGCTTTCCCGACGACAGTTCCTCCAACTGACCGGTGTTACAGCGGGCGCAACGCTGTTGGCGGCTGCCTGCAAAGGCCAGCCGGCCAACAATCGCCGCACGCCCCCTCCTCCGGGCAGCGACCAAGCGTACCTGACCGTTGCTCGTGGTGCCGATGCGTCGGCCATCACCCGGGCGGCCATCGCCGGGCTGGGTGGGATCGAGCGTTTTGTGCTGTCTGGCCATGACGTGATCATCAAACCCAACATCTGCCACGACTACTATCCACCGGACTATGCCCCCACCACCAACCCCACCGTTGTGGCCACGCTGGTGACGCTGTGCCTGGGAGCCGGGGCGCGCCGGGTGCGGGTGATGGATATGTCCTTCGGAGGCACGCCTGAGACCGCCTATGCCATGAGCGGCATCGGCGAAGCCGTGGGTGCGGCGGGTGGTGAGATGACGGTGATGAGCCCGTTCAAGTTCACTGAGGTAGCCATTCCCCAGGGGCGGGATATCAAGGCCTGGGAGACGTATCGGGACGTGCTCGAGGCCGATGTGCTGATCGATGTGCCTATCGCCAAGCATCATGCGCTGGCGCGACTGACTCTAGGGGGCAAGAACCTGCTGGGCGTGATACGCAACGCCAACCAGATACACCGTAACCTGGGCCAGCGAATCGCTGACCTGACAAGCCTGATTCGCCCCACGCTGACGGTAGTGGACGCCGTGCGCATCCTGGTAGCCCACGGTCCTACCGGCGGCAGCTTGAACGACGTACAACAGATGGATACGATCATCGCCAGTCACGACATTGTGGCAGCCGATGCCTATGCAGCTACTCTCTTCGGCTTGACGGGAGCGGACATCGGCTATGTGAAGGCGGCGGCGGATATGGGGCTGGGGACAATTGATTTGAATGCGGTCAAGGTTGAGGAAGTCAGCGTCTAGTGGCTAAACGCTTGTGGCGCAACACCACCTGGGCGCGCTGGCGGCGGGTTCGCCAGCTGGTGCAGATACTGCTCTTCGTCTTCTTCGTCTACCTGCTTTTTGCTGCTCTCCAACGCAGGGTGGCGTTCCCCTTGGCTGACCTGTTCCTTCGGCTGGACCCGTTGGGCGCGATGGGGGCTATGCTGGCCAGCCGGGAATGGATACCCAAATTGGGCCTGGCGCTGCTGACGGTGGGGCTGACGCTGCTCTTGGGCCGGGTGTGGTGCGGCTGGATGTGCCCTCTTGGCTCGCTGCTGGAATGGTTCTCTTTCCCTCCCCGCCGATCAGCGGGCACGCTCTCCCCCCGCTGGCGCGAGGTCAAGTATTTCATCCTGACCATCACCCTGACGGCGGCGGTCTTCGGCAGCCTGACCTTGCTCGTCCTCGACCCGCTGGCGCTGCTCACCCGCACTATGACGACGGTCATCCTGCCCGGTCTCAACTACACGATCAATGCGGTCATGACAGCCCTATATCCCGTCCAGCCCCTGTGGGGGATTCTGGATGCCATAGAGAGCCTGATGCGTGGATCAGTCTTGCCTGTCAAACAGCCCATCTTTGCTGGCAACGCGCTGATCGCTGCTCTGTTCGTCGTCGTCATCGGGCTCAACGCTGTGGCTGATCGTTTCTGGTGTCGCTACTTGTGTCCCCTGGGTGCGCTGTTGGCGCTCCTGTCCAGAGTGTCCCTGCTGCGTCCCTTCATCGGTGCGGCCTGTACTGACTGCGGGCAGTGCGCTCGTGTCTGTCGTCTGGATGCCATTGACACGGAGGATGGCCACCGGATTGTCCCCGGCGAATGCACCGTCTGCCTGGACTGCCTGGCCGCCTGTCCCGAGAAAGGGATCGGCTTCCGGCCTTCAGTTGGCAAACTCCCAGCGAGTGCCTGGCTGGGAGCCAATCTCTTGCGAAGGACTCCTGTCTCTGAACCTGTGCCGTCACAGGAACAGCCTCAGTGGCCAGCACCGGCTCAACCCTATGACCCCGGCCGCCGCCAGCTGCTGGCCGCGGTGGCCACCGGCGTTGCCGGCGTGGTCGTGCTGCGCACTGGCCTGCGTGCCCATCATCCCCAACCGCAACTCATCCGACCTCCCGGTGTCGAAGATGAGGCGGATTTCCTGGCTCGCTGCCTGCGCTGCAGCCAGTGCATGAAGGTGTGCCCTACCTCGGGGCTGCAGCCGGTCATGTTTGAGACGGGACTGGAAGGGTTGTGGACGCCACGGCTGGTTCCTCGTGCCGGTTACTGCAATTACGGGTGCAATGCCTGCGGCCAGGTGTGTCCTTCCCACGCGATCCCTGCCCTCCATCTGGATCGCAAGCGCCAGGCGGTGATGGGCGTGGCCGTCATCGACCACAATCGCTGCCTGCCCTGGGCTGAAGGGGTGCCGTGCATTGTTTGTGAGGAGATGTGCCCGGTGCCCAACAAGGCAATCAGGCTGGAAGAGGTGATGGTGACCGACGCTCAGAGTCAATCAACCGTCGTGCAGCGTCCTCACGTGTTGAGCGACCTGTGCATCGGATGTGGGATCTGCGAGTATCAGTGCCCGGTGGCAGGAAAGGCGGCCATCCAGGTCTACCGGCAGTGAAGGTTATCACCCGAAGGTCACGTCTGCCGGCAATCCGCATCCCCGTTACTCCTACCCGGCTCTGGCTGTGCTAGCGGCAGGCGAATGGTGAAAGCGCTGCCGTGCCCCGGCACGCCATCACTGGCAGCGCTGATCTGGCCGCCGTGGGCCTCGACGATGGCACGCGTGATGGCCAGCCCCAGCCCGGCCCCGCCCAAGGCCCGGCTGCGGGCTGGATCGGCCCGATAGAAGCGGTCGAACACGTATGGTAGGTGCTCGGGCGGGATCCCCTCCCCTGTGTCCCGCACCACCAGTCGCACGTTGGCATCATCGCAGCTGGCCTGAACCCAGATGCTGTCACCCCCCGACGTGTGGCGCAGGGCATTGGTCAGCAGGTTGTGCAGCACCTGCGTCAGACGGGCAGGGTCAACCAACACGACCGGCAAATCATCGGGCAGCTGCGTGCTCACCGTCACCCCCTTGGCTTCAGCCACCGGATTGAAAGTGTTGACGGTGGTGCTGGTCAGGTTGGCCAGGTTGGTGGGCTGCATGTCCATTGGCAGTTGGCCGGCTTCGGCCAATGTCAGTTCGTGCAGGTCGTTGACCAGGCGACTCAGCAGCCGGGTCTGGTCGTAAAGGCTGGCCACCTCAGCTTTGTCAAGCCGGTAGACGTCATCCAGGATGGCTTGCAGGTTGCCCTGCAACACGCTGAGTGGGGTACGCAGCTCGTGGGCCACGTCAGCCATCAGGTTG
>JAUVRU010000265.1 GCA_030597485.1 Anaerolineae bacterium | reverse complement strand
TCTCGTGTTGGGATTCGCGACCGGCCTGAACGCCGTATGGGTCGGCCGCCGGCGCCTGCCCCCTCGCTTTGATAGGAGTGTGCCATATCTGATTCTGGCTGGTTTGGTTGTCCTGGTAGCTTGGCGATTCACCGTAAGCCGGCCGCACGCCAACCAGAGCTGGCGGCCGGAAGACACCGGCCTTGAGCCGGGTTGGGCCGTGCTGGCGGACCGTCCTGAGCCTGATGCGGTTATCGTTGCTGATCATGAAGAATGGCTGGCACTGAGCTACCTGGCTTCAGTGTGGAGGGTGCAGCCCCGAGTCTATCCGCAGCCTCTATGCCAGGCCAATCCTCCTGGTGCGGTTGATCGGGTCTCTGGCGTCTACCTTACCCGCCGCGGAGCTACTGCTGATCCCACCTGTCTTTCCGAACAGCACCGCTACGCTGCTGGCGCCAACCTCATCCGGGTGCAGGCTGCTCCCAACCAGCAGATCCCGGCATGGGCCCGCCCCGTCGTTTTTAATGTTGGGCCTGACCTGATGTTGATCGGATATGAGACAAACCGGATACCCTCGGTGGCTGTGAAATCAGTCGAGCCGCGCTGGCAGCTGTCACTGTATTGGCGGGCGCAGACTCCCGTGAGCGCTGACTACACTGTTTCAGTGCGGCCGCTGCAATATGGAGTGCCTGTGATGGGTGGCGATGGGCAGCCACTTATCCAGGACCATCAGCCGGTGTGGAACACCTACCCAACCAGCCGTTGGACGCCGGGCGAGGTGGTGCGCGACGATTACGTACTCTCCTTACCCCCGCGAGCCGTCCCTGACGAGGCGCACATTGTGGTCTACCGGGTCGTGGCTGACGGTACCGGTGAGGATCGTTTCCAAACCTTGGGAGAGATCAGGCTTCCCCTTGAGCCATAGGTGTTGGCGGCTGGCCTGAGGGCAATGGGGGTCGTCAGGCAGATGTCCAGGAAGCCCTTTGCCGCGACCGCCTTGAGTTGATACACCAACCCACCAACAGGAGAGAACCGTGAAGCGATTTGAGGGAAAGGTAGCCTTGATCACCGGCGCATCTCGCGGTATCGGGCGAGGCATCGCACTATGTCTAGCTGATGAGGGGGCGGATGTCCGCGTCAACTATCGGTCTCACGCAGAGGAGGCTCAGCAGGTGGCCGAAGCTGTCACAAGCATGGGCCGTCGGGCATTGGCCTGGCAGGCCGACGTGTCCGATCGACATGCGGTGGCGGGCATGGTGACCGCGGCCGTAGAGCATTTCGGACATATTGATATAGCCGTTGCCAATGCTGCAACAGAGAACCATGGTCCAGTGATCGAGACCAGCTGGGAAGACGATTTGCGCACCTTCGAAGTCACCCAGTTTGGGGTCTTTCATACCTGCAAGATGTGCGCTCAACAGATGGTGAAGCAGGTGCTCGGCGGTCGCAAAGGGGGCAAGATCATCATCATCAGCTCAGTGTGCGCGGAGATACCGGTTCGTGAAAGAGCCGCGTACAACATGTCCAAGGCAGCGATCAACCACCTGGGCCGCACGATGGCTGTGGAACTGATACGCTATCATGTCAATGTGAACATGATCAACCCTGGCTGGATTGACACGCCCGGAGAGCGTGACATGTATGGCGACTCCATGATTGATGAGGCAGGGAAACAGATACCCTGGGGACGGCTGGGCATGCCGGAGGACATCGCCAAGGCAGTGGCCTATCTGGCCAGCGACGATGCTGACTTCGTGACGGGCACTACCTTGCTTGTTGATGGTGGTCTGACACTGTACTGCGGAGATCTCGACTTAACCCAGGCAGCTGATTGAGTTGTGCTTTGAATGGGCGCCGCGACGGGCCATCCTGTTCGAGTCAGGAGATGATACCATGTATCACATATCCCAAAACACCAATACCCTCATTGTCGCGCTGCTGTTGATAGCGCTGATCGCAGCGTGCCGGGTGGGACCGACACCCAAGCCGGAGCCGTCGGCCACGCTGGCTGCCGTGACCGAGGCACCCACCGCGGCAGTGGAGCCACCACCCACGCCCACTCCCGAGGCACACGCCGCCGTGGAGTCGGGTCCCACATCTGAGCAACCATCACCCACCCCTCCTGGCGAGCCGGTGCCGACCCCAGTTGCCGTCAGCTTCAAGGCAGCCTTTGCGCCCTTTGATGAGCCGGCGGTCAAGGTTGAACCGGCTCTGGCCCAGCAACCGGTTGCGCCCGATCTGGAAAACGTGTCGGTGCCATTCATCCTATCTCCTGCTCAGCGCGAGCGGTTGGAGCGGGACGGTGTGGTGGTCAGCCCTGGTGTCGAGAAGGAGTTCTTCACTCAGTACGAGAAGGCGCGCTATGCCAACGTGCCCATCTTCGTCACCAGCGACTCGTTGCTTCACGTGTATCACTTGCTGTTTGACAAGACCCTACGCACTGCCGAGGTGCAGTACTTCATCCCCCTGCTCCGTGATCTGAACGAAGCCATGTTGGCCGCCAGCGATCAGCAGTATCAATCCTTGAAAGATACTGGCTGGGAGGATGCTGCCCGGCGCACGGTGGCTTTCGTGGGGGTGGCCAGCCGTCTGCTGGACCCGGATGTCCAGGTGCCTGGCTACGCGGCCGATCTGGTCCAGGCCGAGCTGGCTCTGATCGAAGCGGCCAATGCCATTTTGCCGTCGCCTATCTTTCCCGGATTGGAGTTTGGCGAGGACTACACCCAATACATCCCTCGGGGCCACTACACTAAAAGCGACGCACTGAAAGCCTACTTCAAGAGCATGATGTGGTACGGGCGTTTGGGTTTCCGGCTGAAGACTGACGATCCCGAGGTGGGTCGGGCCGAAACTCGTTCAGCTCTACTTCTGGCATACGCACTGCGCCACGCCCAGGTAGAGGGACGGGCAGCCACGGATTTGTGGGCTGACCTTTACAATCCTACCGTGTTCTTTGTTGGCCGCAGCGACGATCTGATGGTGACCCAGTATGTTGAGGTCATGGATGCTGTCTATGGCCCGGACGTGACCCTCACCGACCTGGCCGACGATGACCGGCTGGATGCCTTCATCGAGATGGCGAACCAACTGCCAGCGCCGCGCATATTGGGCATGGTCATCCGCTTCACCGACGACGAGGAAGAGATGACCAAGGGGTTTCGCTTCATGGGGCAGCGCTTTGTGCCTGATGCCTACATCTTCCGGCAGCTGATCTGGCGCAACGTGGGCGAGGCAACGGAGAATCGACGCGGCCTGCCCAAGGGCCTGGATGTGCCGGCTGCTATGGGCTCCGAACGCGCCTACCAGATATTGGATGACTTGGGCGACACCAAACTACGGAACTACCCCCAGCAAATGCAGAAGGTTCAAGAGTGGATGTCCGGCCTGAGCGTTGAGGAGTGGACTGAGACGCTCTACAACACGTGGTTATACACTTTCCATCCCTTGTTGGAAGTTCCTGGTCAGGGCTATCCGGATTTCACCCAATCAGTGGCCTGGCAGGACAAACAACTGAACACGGTCCTGGGCAGTTGGGCTGAGCTGAAACACGATACGATACTGTACGCCAAGCAAGTATACGCCGAAGCGGGCGGCGGTGGCCCATCAGCGCCCGACCCGCTCATGCTGAGAGGCTACGTGGAGCCGGTGCCTCACTTCTATGCGCGGCTGGCGGCGCTGACAGCCATGACGCGGGAGGGATTGGGGAGCCGGGGCATGCTGACCGAGCGGGATATGAACAGCCTGCAGCGGTTGGAGGAACTGTCCCGCGCCTTCCAGATTATGGCCGAGAAGGAGCTGCGGGGCGAACCGCTCACCGAGCAAGAGTACAACCTCATCCGTTTCTACGGGGGTGAGCTGGAACACCTGACCATGGCGGCCGCCGATACCGACACGGATGATCCGCATGCCCAGCAGATGATGGATGAGGAACCCCAGGTAGCGGTCATCGCGGACGTGGCCACCGATCCAGATCCGGACGGCAATGGCATGCCGAACCCGATCGTGTTGGAGGTGGGCGTGGGGCGTGTGAATGACCTGTATGCCGTTGTGCCCATGGCACGAGAGGACGGCACCATCTACCTGCAGGTGGCCAAAGGGGGCGTGTTTTCCTATTACGAGTTTCCCTGGCCGGCCGACGAGCGGCTGACGGATGAGAAGTGGCGCGAAATGCTGGATGAGGAGAAAGCGCCCCCACTGCTGGAGTGGACCGCCAGTTTCCTGACTGACCAGACTGAACATGCGGCTCTGCAAGAGACGATCTACGGACTCGAGAAGGCAATCAGCTCGGCGTTTTGGGAAATGGACGCTGGCTACCTGGAATACCAGGCTGGTGAGCGGGTTCGGGCAGAGTTGGAACCAGAGATTGAGGCGTTGCGGGCAGAGAGCCACTACCTGGGCCGACAACTGGTCAATCGCGACTACCGCTCTTTCGACCGGCAGAGTGACACCCTGGCGGT
>JAUVRU010000241.1 GCA_030597485.1 Anaerolineae bacterium | reverse complement strand
GTGGTGGTGATGGATGTGCGCATGCCGAAGATGTCGGGCGTGGAGGCAACCCGTCGTATCAAGCAGGAAATCCCTGAGGTTGCCGTCCTGGTGCTCACCGCCCACGATGATGACGAATATGTCTTTGCGCTGCTTCAGACCGGGGCCAATGGGTACCTGCTAAAGACAGCCGAAACCGACGAGCTGGTCAGGGCAATCCGTACGGTGGCGGCGGGCAAATCAGCACTGGATCCAGCAGTGGCCGGCAAGGTCGTGGCTCAGTTCGCCAGGGGCCAACCCATGTCCGAAATGCTGGTCAATGTCAAGGACGAATACGAAGGTCTCACCGAACGGGAGATGGAAATCCTGAGGCTGGTGGGCAAAGGTCTGACCAACAAGAAGATTGGAAAGCAGCTCTACATCAGCGATCGCACCGTCCAGGCTCACCTCTCCAACATCTTCTCCAAGCTAGGTGTCGAATCCCGCACCGAAGCGGCCATGTACGCCGTCCGGCGGGGCTGGGTCACCAATGAATGCGGCGGCTCAGCCGGAGAGAGAGAATGAGATCTTCCCCCACCCATCCCTCTCTCTGGGCTCTGATGCGGGTATGCATGGTCTTGCTGGTCGCGGCCCAGGTGCTCACCGCCTGTGCCCGGGGCCAAACCGTGCCAGAGGCCCCGGGCAAACCACCCCCCCTCAATCCCATCATAGGCGATGAACCTGTCACCCTGGAAGTATGGCTCAGTCTGGATTTTGTGGCACCCGATCCGCTCTTCGAGGAAATGGCCGAGGATTTCGAACGTGCCTACCCCAACGTCACCGTCAACATCCATGGCTTTGTGTACGAGAGCATCCCCGGCAAGGTGCGAGCCGCACTTCAGGTGGGCAACCCGCCTGATTTGGTACAGGCACACGTGGCCGCCATGGCCGCGCAGGACTTGGCGGAACCTATGGACAACCTGTGGGCCGAATGGGGTGCCGAAGACAACTTCTTGCCCCAAGCCATCGACGAGGTGACGTGGAACAAGGTGAAGTACGGCGTTCCCCTTGACATCTACACGCTGGTATTGATCTACAACAAAGATCATTTCGATGAGGCCGGCCTCGCCTATCCCGACGCTGGCTACACCTGGATGCAGTTTGCCGAAGATGCTGCCACCCTGACCCTCCCCGACGGATCGCGGTATGGACTGGGATTCACGGTTGAGCCCTGGTATGTCTTCGCCTGGCTGGCCGAAGCCGGAGGTGACGTGGTGCGGGGGGATTCGTTCCTCGGCTACCGCTTCACCCTCGACGACGCCAATAACATCGAAGGGCTGCGTTTCCTCACCTCCATGGCTCAAAACGGTTACGGGCCACTGCCAACCTCGCGCCCACGAGACTACGAGGATCCCCGTAAGCTCTTCCTGAACGATCAGATTTCCATGTTCTTTGGCACGCCGGGGGACATACACCGAATTCGAACACAGTCTCCGGATTTTCCGATGGGGGTGACTGAGCTGCCCCAAACCCCGGCCGGGGCCGGGGCGGCATCGGCGCTGGGCACAACCGGGCTGTTCGTCCCTCGGGGCAGCCGGAACCGTCAGATCGCTTTCGAGTTTATCAAGTGGGCAACCAGCGATCGGTACGCGCTCGAGATGGCCCGCCGCCTGGGACGCTATCCAGCCCGCACCTGGCTGCAGACCACACCGCATTTTGCCGGTGATGCCATGCTCAAGCCTTTCCTGACCCAACTCAATGCAGCCCGACCATACCGCCTTGATGCTTTCCCTGAGGTGGAGCGTGCCTATGCAGATGCCATCAAGGCTGCCTTCTATGGAGCTGATCCAGCCGACGTGCTGCAAGCGGCTCAAGAGGTAGCGGATGAGTTCTCCCAACAATCGGCCAGTGGGCCCTGAAGCGTTGTGGATACCTGCCCATGTCTGAAGAAGCATCACCCAACTTCCTGATTCGCCTCTATCAGCGGCGAGACAGCCTGCGAGTGCAGGCGCTGCTGTTTACCGTCCTGCCGCTGGCCATCTTGCTTGGCGTGGCTGTGGCCGCTGTGTTTTTCGTCTACCAACAGGTTGCCGAGCAACTGGCCCTCAGCCGAGACCAGGAGCTGGCGCGGGTGTCAGCGGACCGGCTGTCCGAGAACATGGCCCACTTCGTGCTCATCCTGACCACCCTCTCCAACCTGGATATCGTCAGCAGTGGTGACCCGACGCTGCAGAAGAACGCACTGACCCAGACGGGCGACCTGCTGATAGATTTTGACGGCGGGGTGATCGTGCTCAACCCAGAGGGCATAGTGACCGTCACCGAGCCGTACCGCCCCGACCTGCAGGGCCAGGATTTCTCCGATCGTCCCTATTTCCAGCAGACCCGACAGATTCGCACCTTCACCTTCTCGGACATCGTTCAAGAACCCGGGCCTGGTGAGGACATCATTGTGGTGGCTGTGCCCATTATCTCCCAAGATGGCAGCTTTCAAGGGGTTTTAGCAGGCCGTTTCTACCTGCAGTTTCAGCGCATCGGCGAAGAGATTCGCAAGCTGCACACCAGCGAATTGGGTGAGGCCTACCTGATTGACCGCAATGGGCGCGTTATCTACCATCCTGACTACTCGTTGATCGGCGCTGACTTCAGCCAGCGGGTTTCTGTATCCAGCGTGATGCAAGGGGAGGGCGAGGGCGCGGTCATCACTGAAGGGCCAGGAGGTCAGCGCCAGGTAGTTGGCTACGACGTCGTTGAGGTCACCGGATGGGCCCTGGTGGTTCAGGAACCGTGGGCCGAGGTGGTGGCACCGGCCGTCAACACCTTGCGGCCCATCATCATCGGACTCCTGGCCGCCGTGGCTTTGCTGACCGTCATTGTCTTGCTGGCGGTTCAGCGAGTGACTTCGCCCATCACGCAGATGGCGGCCTACTCCCGGCAGGTGGCGGCGGGAAACTATGCGGTCCAGGCGCCCCCCTACCCGATTGCCGAGCTGCGCCACATGGGCAACGCCTTCAACGAAATGGTGAAACAAATCTCTCGCTACCAAGCTGGCCTGCGCCAATACGTGGCTGCCATCACCAACACCCAGGAGGAAGAACGCCGGCGCATCGCCCGCGACCTGCACGACGACACTACCCAGTCTCTCATCGCCATCGGCCAACGGGTGGAGCTGGCCCGTGATATGATAGACGAAACACCACAGGAAGCGACCGAGCAGTTGAGTGATCTGCGCAAGATGATTACCCGGACGATAAACAGCGTGCGGCAATTCAGCCGGGACCTGCGCCCTACCACGTTGGAGGATCTGGGGCTAGTGGCCGCATTGCAACACCTGGTCAACACCCTGTCCCATCAAGACAACATGGAAGTGTCGCTCAGTGTTGAAGGCACAGCGGAGGGACTGCTGCCCGACATGGAGATAGCCGTCTATCGCATCGTGCAGGAAGCCTTGACCAATATCCGCAAACACGCGCGCGCATCGCACGTGCAGCTGCAGGCGCAATTCCTCCCCCAGCTGGTTATCGTGACTGTGCGGGACAACGGTATTGGCTTCAAGGTGCCCCAGGAGATGGCCGAACTGGCTAACCAGGGCAACTTTGGCCTTATGGGGCTGAAGGAACGCGCCCAGCTCTTTGGAGGACAGGCGACCATCACATCCCAGCCTGGACAGGGCACCGAGGTTCAGGCGGTACTGCCCCGCTACCTGCACCCATCGCAATCATTGGCGTCCCCTACCGCTGAGGACTCCTCCCAGGAACGACCCTCGTAAACTGGCTGGCTATGAGCCGGGCAAGACTCCCCGGCCGTCACGTCTGGCGCGACCAGGCACAGCCACGACCCCACTGCATCCTATCCGTGCGACAACCGTTGGCTTCTGGCCAGCCAGGCGGTCGGAAACCACCCCCGTCCCCAGAACCAGCCCAATCCTGGCCCTTCCCCACAGAAGGTGGCTGCCGGGCACGGAAAAACTGCCCCCCAACAATATGACAACTCTACGCGCAATGGCGGACACGCAATCCAGTGAAATAGGCAGCTTAACCGATGTAGCCTGCAAGCCCATAGGCTATACTTGTGGATGGTGTCTCCATATACGCGCGGTTGATGCGCGAGATGACGAGGAGGTGGAGAGGAAACGAATATGGAAGTTGTGTTGGTTGTCGTGCTGGTGCTGATGTTGGTCATGGTGGCATACGCCCAGTGGCAGCGTGGCGTTGTGCGCACCGTCGGGCCACTCTCGCTGGAGGAAGAAGAGAGAGAACAGCCACTCAGCTAATCATACTGCCTCTGGAGCGGTTAACGACTCCGCAAATCACATTAGGAATCACCCACCTGCAGCCCCGCAGGTCGCCCTGGACGAGATGCTCCCCGTCCAGGGCGTTTCTTGTGTTGACGGGATTGACACACAGCCCGCGTCCAGGAAGCCACCCCACCACGGAATCCCCCAATAACCAGCCCCAGCTGTGTCCTGTTTCTGGTGCAATGACATCCAAATAGGACATCGGCGATTCCTGAATCAAATGCAAATCACCAGGGATTTCCCCGGATGAGATCCTTGTCTGCGGGCCAAGTCCCAACCCACGCGAAGTGGGTTTTCGTAGCAGAAGGGCGCGCGAGTGGGGTTGATGGCTTCGACAAAGGCCGCACCGGGCATCCTAGGACCTCCCAGGCACACGAGAACTGCTGCGAACCCCCGAAATCCGAATAACTTGACATATAGTGGAACACAGGGTATAATATGAGTTAACATAAGAAGTTTCCATAACTCCCG
>JAUVRU010000071.1 GCA_030597485.1 Anaerolineae bacterium | reverse complement strand
CAATGCTGCCACGGAGATCGGCGGGTACTCCAAGTCTGGGTTCGCGATGGGGCCAGCGCTGAAAGCGGCTACCTCGGCCACTTCGCCCGCCAGATACCGGAGGATGTCAACGGCGTGCACGCCGGCGGCGGTGAAGGAGCTGCCGCCAGACACCTTCTTCATGTAGTAGGGATAGCCCGGATAGGCTTTCAACATGGGGTGCCAATAGTCCGCCTCGGCGTACAGCAGGTCACCCAGTTTGCCGTCGTCGATCAAGGCGCGAATGGTCTGAAACTGCGGATTCCAACGGAGGACGCAGCTCACGATCGACTTGACGCCGGCCTTCTTGATAGCGTCGCGCATTCGGGCCGTGTCCTCTACCGACCGGCCAGCTGGCTTCTCAATAATGACGTGCCGGCCGGATTCGGCAGCCTGGCAGATGTTGTCAGCCCGCGAGTCTGCATGGGCGCAGTGCACGACGATGTTGATGCGGTCATCGCCCAGCAGCTCATCAAGGGACTTGTACTCCTTACCATCGACGCCGTGTTCCTTCATAACGCGGGTGGCTTTTGCCGGGGTACGATTGTACATTCCGGCCACATAGGTCAGCGGGTGGTCGCGGAATGCCTTCACGTACTCACCGGACACCCATCCAGCGCCGATGATACCTACACCGTATTTTTCGGTCATCATTGAGTCTCCTTTCACTGTCAACGGGTTGATTTGAAGGATCGCCCTGGAACAACACACAGGGAGTTCAGAACCCAATTGTTCCATGAGCGTGGCCAGCACGTATCTGTCTCAGCTGGGGGATGAAAGCGGGTTGCACATCTCCACGGGCACCAGCTGGGACACACGTCAAGGTAAGGCAATTATACCACCTTTTCAGCATCTGTCAAACACCCTGAGAGTTGAGTCTGTCATTACCTCAAATGGTAGTCTCCATACTCCTCAGCGGCCTCGAAGAAGGCAAGCACGTTCTCCCAGGGCACGTCCGAGTAGATCGTCTGAGATGGACAGAGCACCAGCCCCCCGCCGCACCCGACGGTCTCGACACGCAGCTTGACCTCAGCCTTCACCTCAGCCGGCGTGCCAAAGGGCAATGTGTGCTGCGTTCCGATGGTGCCCCAGAACGCCAGCTGATCGCCAAACAGCCGCTTGGTTTCTGCCGGATCCATACACTCTGGCTGGACTGGGTTCAGGACAGTGACCCCCGCCTCAATCAGCAACGGGAGCATTCCGGTAGCGTTGCCATCAGTGTGGAAGAAGACCGGTATGTCCGGGATAATCCGCCGGCCGGTTTCTATGATCTTCTGGTAACGAGGCAGCAGCCATGTGCGAAAGGTGTCCGGGCTGAACATCAGCCCGGAGTGCATAGCTACATCATCATACATGAACAGGATGTCCACCCCAGCTCGAGCCACGTATTCGGCGTTGGCGCAGCACGCTTCAGTTGTCAGGTCCAGCAGCGCAGCAGCGAACTCGGGGAATTCGATGAGATCAACCAAGAGTCGCTCGAACCCGCGCAGCTTCCAGGCAGCTTCGAAGGGATTCCCCACCCAGCCCAGTACGAAACGGTCCTCAGCCTTGAGCTGGTCAACAACCTGCTTCAGTTCCTCCCAGGATCGCTCCGCCGCCGCCTGACGCTCCACCTCCCACCAGGGATAGGCGTACAGCTCGTCCAGCGTCCGCATCGGCAGGAGCGGGAAGAGGTAGACCTCCATATCATCGTCGCCGATCAGGTAGCCGTCTCCCTTGCACATGAGCCTTCCTTCAGGTGGTATGGGCGGCAGATAGGTTGAGTAATCAATGTCCCCTTTCCACATATGTTTGCCGCCGACCATCGCCCCGCCCGCGCCGGAAGCCCAGCCACCCAGGAGGCGTGTGGGAATGTTAAAGTACTCATTGGGATCACTGGCGCCAGTCTTCTCCTGGAACACCTTCAGCAATGTGCCGCAGAAGTCAACCTTGCCCACCGGTATCCGGTCGGGTGGTTGACGCTGGATCGTGGTCAGAAAACGCTCACGATGTGTCATCATAATGGGTCTC
This sequence comes from Anaerolineae bacterium, assembly GCA_030597485.1. Lineage (GTDB taxonomy): Bacteria > Chloroflexota > Anaerolineae > 4572-78 > NAK82 > JAUVRU01. The sequence continues at coordinate 5,635 of JAUVRU010000071.1, read as the reverse complement.
CATTCGCAGTGCTGCTATCAGGCAAACCAACCGCCACCGTACCGCCAGCTTCTTCTGGGGGAGCAGGCGTTAGGGCGCACACCTGGATCCACAAGGACCCAGCCACGAGCGCAGCGGCGAGTGCTGCAATGTATGTGTATGCTGCCTGTTGCGCCCCACACAACGAGGCCAGTGAGGTCGTGGCTCACAGTGGCAACTTGACTGGCTCTCCTTCCTCCGCCGAGATGTCCGCCGCGTAGGCAATCTCGTGGCTCTTGACGGCATCGCTGATATCAGGCAACGTGGGGTGATCATTCAGGATGGCGTCCACAATATGATCGACCATAGGGCTGAATGGATGGTGCGATGGGTCACCGCTGTCCGCACCCACAGATGGGAACACGGCCCAGCCGCTCTGTTTGGGAGAGACGACCTCAGACCACATCTGATCATTCTGGATGGTGCCCTTTGTCCCATACAACCGCAGGTTGAGCTGATAGGGCATGGTCGTTTCGAAGCTCGAGGTCAGCTTGGCTATTGCACCATTCTCGAATTTCACGATGCCTACGATAGTCGGGGGGTACTCGTAGCGGGCTGTTGGATCCCCCTCGAACTGGGCAGTATGCCTGTGACCATAGGCCGTTACCTCTACCGCTGGCGCAGACATGAATTGACACATGGCGTCAACAGCATGTATGCCTCCCTGCATCAGGGTGGAGCCGCCCATCTCCTTCTTCCAAATCCAACGCCATTGGCTGGCGTACTGCTCCAGGTGACCGTGCAGATACTCACAGTCGGCAAAGAAGACGTTGCCGATAGCACCAGCCTTGACCTGGGCTACTTGGTTGACAAAGCGGGGATACCAATGCAGTACGAGACAGACTACGTTCTTGATGCCGGCCTCCACTACCGCCCGTTCCAAGGCGCGGGCCCCATCAATGTCCAGGGCGATCGGCTTCTCCATAACCAGATGTTTGCCGGCCTGAGCCACAGCGATGCCCTGTTCCACGTGCAGGTTATTGGGAGTGCAGATGGACACCAGGTCAACGTCGGGTTGCCCAAGCATTGAGGTGAGGTCGGTGTAGGCGCGGCACCTCTTCAAGCCAATCTCCTCAGCCATTACCCGCGCCTTTCCCCTGTCACGACTGACAAAGGCCACGATCTCGCAGCTGGGGTTGGCGACGTACGCCTTGATATGTTCAGCGCCCACCAGGCCCAACCCTACAACAGCGACACCCAACTTCCCGTCATCAAGCATAAAGGTCTCCTTTGTAGCACTTTTCTTATCTGTCAAACGCTGCATAGAGGGTGTGGAACAACCGGACTCAAGAACCGAAATGGCTGTCTGATCGGTTGCTGGATAGTGGTCAATTGCCAATGTCTCCGTTGGCCTCTTTTTGGCCAAGAATGTCCAGCACGCGATCCCGGTGCACACGGATGTGGTTCTTCATCAGACGAGTCGCCTCTTTGCCGTCACGGTCAAGTAGCGCGGCAGCAATGTCAGAGTGCTCCTGGCCTGACATTGAGTCCTCAAGGTCCATGCGACGCACCACGTGAAATCGATCACCCAACCTGAAGAGCATGGAAGCCAAGACGGAATTGTCTGATCCCTCAGCGATCAGTTCGTGGAATCGGCGATCGTACTTCAAGTACTCGCCGATGTTCCCCTTTTTCACTGTGCTGAGATGCAACTCAGCTGTCTCGGCCACTTGCTGCAGCAACACATCGCTGGCCCTCTCAACCGCCAATCTGACAGCCAGCACCTCCAGCGCTTCGCGTACCTCGTACAGTCCCTGTACGTCGCTGCGGCTAAGCCGCTTCACGAACGTTCCCCGCCGCGGTATCGTCTCCACCAGCGCCGCGGTCTCCAGACGTCGCAGTGCCTCACGGACCGGTGTGTTGCTGGTCCCAAAAGCCGCCGCCAATTCTGTATCCTTCAGCCGTGTGCCAGGGGGCAACTTCAGGCTCAACATCTGGTCACGTATGGACTGGTAGATCCGTTCAACCAATGTCGACTGCCCGAGCATATGTGGAGCGGCATCTGTCATGTGCCTATCCTCCTAGCGCCCTTCGTGCAAAACGAAACCCTCAGGCCGCCTGTCAGGCGGCACAGCCAGCCAATCCGTGATGATGTTCTTGACCAAGTAGTTATCCTGAGCTGACTTCAGGCCAGCGTTAATAGCTGCCAAGATGTCGGGCCGGGAGTGCGTCACGGCGATGAAGGGACGACCAACACCAATCCCATTTTCTGATAGTCATCGGAAAAAGTTACCTTGCATGCCCTTTCGTCGGTGACAAGGAACGCTGAGATAGCAGCATCATGCTCGGTACCTACTCCATCCAGCAAGGCGTCAAAAGGCGCTTGCACAGACTTGACTTCAAAGCCCGCCTCTTTGGCATGTTTGATTTCTGGCATTAGACATTCATTTGAGCAGGATGGCTTATTAAGGCTCACTGACCACCGCGTCTTCGCTGGTAGGTGGCTTCAGGTCAAGAAAACCTGGGTATATGAGCTATTTTGGTCATTCGCAAGAAACTACTGCCTTTCACCAATCTGAGCATTTCGCCGTCTGGTTGCACAGAACCTAGGCTAGCGTGACAGCCATCCTCCATCTACAGGAATGATGGCACCATGCAGGTAATCTGACGCCTTGGATGCCAGGAACACAGCAACTCCCTTGATGTCCTCTGGCGTTCCCCATCGGCCTGCAGGCAGCCGCCGCAGAATCTGTTCGTTGCGCACCGGGTCATTCATCAGGTTCCTATTCATGTCTGTGGCCATGTAGCCTGGCGCGATAGCGTTTACGTTGATGCCTCGTCCCGCCCACTCGTTGGCGAGCGCTTTCGTGACCTGACCAATGCCTCCCTTGCTGGCCGCGTATGCAGGAACCGTAACACCACCCGAGAAGGTTAGCATCGAAGCGACGTTGATGATCTTGCCGTATCCCTTCTCAAGCATGATGCGGGCCGCCAGCTTGCACAACTCAAATACGGATGTCAAATTGACCTCAAGTACCAGGTCCCACTCCTCAATCGGGAATGACTCTGCCTGATGACGACGCTGGATACCGTGACTGTTTATGAGAATGTCGATTGTGCCTAGCTTCCCCACGGCGTCCCGAAATCCCCGCACCAACTCGGTCCGATCTGAAAGATCCGCCTGAACAGCGATGAATCCGTCCGCTCGGGCCACATCAAAAACCCCGTTGGAGCGAGACAAGACCGCCACCTCTGCTCCTGCCTCTTTCAGGCCCCGGGCCATGCCGCGGCCCAGTCCGTTTGCAGATCCAGCTCCCGTCACCAACGCCCGCTTGCCCGTCAGATCAAACAGATCCATTCAGTCCGTTCACCGCCCGGAAGTCCACTCCGATTCCATGAGCTGGCAGTCTCCAGCTACAGGGACCGACTGCCAGACCATTCCAATACAAAAGACTTGATTACGTCCGATGCTGTCTCAATGTCATCAAGGCTTATCTTCTCATGGTTTGAATGAGCGTCGGCAAGCCTCCCCGGTCCGAAGATGATTGTTGGCAAACCCAATTGATTACTATAGAGCCAAGCGTCGCAGGATGCCGGAAAAGCAGAAATGATCGCGTCGCCGCCAACACGCTCAACAACCTTCTTCATGATGGCCACTACCTCGGCGTCTGCAGGCGTCACGTGGCAATCGTGGCGATATGTGAAGTCCAACTCGGACTTCTTCCTCAACCACGCATCGCCCTGCTGCCCAATTGCCTCGCGCATCTCTGCCATAACCTGTTCCTTCGTCCTGGTGGGAAGGAACCCCAGTACTCCCTCCAGAATCGCCTCGCCTGGCACGGTAGCTGGCCAGTTGCCGGAGTGGAGTTTGCCGAAGGTTATGGGCATCGGATCTTCAAAGGCATCGAAGAGCGGAATCCCCTTTGATTGGCTCAGGAGGTTATCGTGATACGCCTCCAATATGCTCGTGACAGCGACGGCTGATTTAAGGGCACTTATGCTGGCCTGGCCGCTTCCCACGTGCCCTGGCCGTCCTCTGGTCGTGATGCGAAACCAGACTGCCCCCCTGGACGACGTCATGATCTCCAGGCCAGTCGGTTCGAGGACGAGTACGCTATCTGCCAGCTCACCCGTCCGAACCATTGCCAGCGTCCCGTTTCCACCAACCTCTTCCTCCACCACTATGTGGATGATTAGATCACCCCTGAGTCTGACACCCTCATCTCGAAGGCTCTTCAACACGTGCCAGATCGTGGCAATCTGGCCCTTTGCATCGCAGGCGCCTCTCCCATGAATGAAGCCGTCTTTCCAGATTGGTGTGAAAGGGGACACTTGCCCGTCTGACGGTGGAACCACGTCAGCGTGTGTGTTGACGATGAGTGCCCGTCCGCCACCACTTCCCCGCACAACAGCACGAAGGTTGAAGCGCCCCTCGTAGCTCAGCCCCGGCACAGGGCTGGAGTAGTCAGGATCATCCACAATGCCCGGGGGAATCGGGACAAGCGACACCTCATCAGCAACTGTCTCAAAGGCCCTAGCAATGAACTCGACGACCTCCATCTCGTTGCCCGAAGTAGATGGGAAGCGTATCAGATCGCTCAAGAAGCTGACTGTGTCGTTCATAGCCCCAGTATGACTTTCTCCATGATATCCAGCGACTCGAGCGCTTCGTCCTCGTTCATAACCAGCGGCGGACCCACACGAATCACATTGCCGAAGATCCCTACCTTGCCCACGAGGACGCCGTTCTGGGCGCTTTCGTCTATTACCCGCCTTGTGAGGTCAGGGGCTGGCTCTTTGGTCTCCTTGTCTTTCACGAACTCAAGGCCCAGCACCATCCCGCGACCGCGCACATCCCCAAGATATGGTGACCTTTCCCTCATCTCAAGGAGACGTCGTCTGAGCATATCACCAATTCTGGCCGAATTCTCGACCAGGCTATCACCTTACATGATCTCGATGCCAGCGAGCGCTGTTGAACAGGCAAGGGGATTGCCTCCCCAGGTACTACCCAGGTCTCCCGGTTCGGTCCTGCTCAGCACCTCCGATGTACTCATGAGTGCGGAAATTGGCATGCCGCTCCCGATGCCCTTCCCAATGCAAAGCAGGTCTGGACGAAGATCCTCCCATTCCAGGGCGAAGAATTTACCCGTCCTCCCATATGAAGACTGGACTTCATCAAGAATGAATATCAGGTCGTTTTCTTTCACCCACTCCTCGAGGCTTTTCATATATCCATCTGGTGGGAAGATGAACCCAGAAGTGCCCTGGTAAGGTTCCACAATCAAGGCCGCCAGCGACCCGGTTGAGACGCTGGAGACTATCGTGTCAATGTAGTCCAGACACAGAAAGCCACAACTCTCTGGACGTGCCTTGAACGGACAACGGTAGCAGTAGGGATATGGCAGGTGGATATGGCCTGGCAGGGAGGGGCCGTACCCTTTCTTCATGCTAGCTGTACCGCCCGCGCTCTGAGCAGCCGCCGTTCGCCCGTGGAACCCTCCATAGAACGACAGGACCTCGAAGTTCCCGGTGAGTTTCTTGGCGACGCGCATAGCCGCTTCTGTGGCTTCACTACCGGTGGTCAAGAAGAATGCCCTGTCAAGGTGCGGCGGGGTTATCTCGACCATACGTTTGGCCAGCATCACACGTGGCGCTGTCGGGAACTCGTAGCAGT
>JAUVRU010000061.1 GCA_030597485.1 Anaerolineae bacterium | reverse complement strand
TGCCGGCGTGGTCTCCGGACGGGGGCCAGATTGCGTTCGCAGCAATACGCAATGGCATTGAGGCAATCCACCTGATCGACACTGACAGCGGCCACGAGTGGGCCATCACCACCTGGCCGTTGAAAGGCACGGCACCTGCATGGTCTCCGGACGGGCGACGCATTGGCTTCGTGGGGTGGGATGAAGAGAATCAGCCGGGTATCTACGTGGCCAGCCGCGAGGGGGGGACTCCCCGCTTACTGTGGCAGGGATCCGCCTGGCTTGGTTCTCTTGCCTGGGCTACCGGTCCATTGCCAGGCGAGGGGGAGGGTTGGCTGCTTTTTTCTTCCTGGCAACATGGCAACCACGAGATCTACGCACTGCCTGCCCGGGGGGGCAACCCAACACGGGTCACGTACAACCTGGCCTGGGATGACTTTCCTGACCCACGACCTGGCTTGCCATTCCTGCTTGCCGGTGACAGTCTGTCCCCGAGGGAGCACGCGCTGTCGGAGGCCGTGCCCAGAGAGACGGCGGGAGTATATGAATTCGCCTGCGGGGCCAACCAGGCGGACCTTGGAAAGGCCTACCTGGTGGGTGATCTTGGCTTTGGCTGGGCCAAGGGGTATGTCAATTGGGAGACGGTCGAGCCGGAGCGGGGCCAGTATCGCTGGGAGGACCCGGATAACACCGTGTCCGCCTTTCATGGCCAAGGACTAGGCATTCTGATGCGAGTCCACGGCACGCCTGCCTGGGCAAGGCCAGCAGATACTTTTCTCAGCTATCCCCCGGATGATGCGGATGATTTTGCCCGGTTCATGGGTGCGCTGGCTCATCGCTATCGGGGGCAGGTGGCCGCCTATGAGATCTGGAATGAGCCTAATCTCAACTACGAATGGGGCTACCTGGAACCTGATCCGGTCAGGTACACAGATTTGCTTCGGGCAGCCTACCAGGCGGTGAAGGCGATCGATTCTGATGCGTTGGTCATCAGCGGCGGGCTGGCATCCACCGGCGACGGATCAGCAACAGCGATGGGTGATCTTGTGTTCCTGCAAGGGATGTATGACGCCGGAGCGCGCGGCGCCTTCGACGCCCTGGGTAGTCACCCCTATGCGTTCGGTCACGATCCTGACTACAACGACCCCTGGGGGTTATCCCTATCCCGCGTGGTCCAGCAGCGAGAGGTGATGGTGACCAATGGCGACGAATCTACTCCCATCTGGATCACCGAGCTGGGGTGGGTATTACACACCAATTGGGACCTGGTGGAGCACGAGGCCATCGGCGTGGACCAGACACAACAGGCCCGGTATCTGGTACGGGCTTATGAAAAGACACGTGCCGAATGGCCGTGGGTCCAGGCCCTGTTTCTGTTTAATCTGGATTTTAGTAGCGTTCCCTGGTATACTGCTGCGGAGCCGATGCGGTGGTATTCCATACTCAATCCGGATCGCACGCCCAGGCCAGCGTATACAGATATCAGATATCAAATGACAAGTTACAAACGGAAAATTACAGATGACGAATAGCAAATCACAAGTAACAAACAGCACACCGTCCCAGTGTCCAGGGAATTCGACAGTTGCTATCTCGCCCTTGACATTTGAGGCTTGACACCTACCATGCGCATTGTTGTCAAAGTGGGCACGCGTACCTTGACCCAGGGAAGCGACCGGCTCAGCCGCCCGCGGATGATCGAGATCGTCAGGCAGGTTGTCCTGCTGCACGAGCATGGGCACGAGATGCTGCTGGTCTCATCAGGTGCTATCTTTGCCGGGCGAGAGCGAACTGGCCTCTCAGCTCGTCGCAAGGACATCGCCTTCAAGCAGACGATGGCTGCGGTGGGGCAAGTGCGGCTGATGGGGTTGTACGAACAGTTCTTTGACCTGTACGATATCCCCATAGCTCAAGCTCTGTTGACTCGAGATGATCTGGCCGACCGGGAGCGTTACCTCAATGCCCGGAACACGTTGCTGTCGCTGCTCCGCCTGCGTGCGGTGTCCGTCATCAACGAGAATGACATGGTGGCTGTCGAGGAGATCCGGATTGGGGACAACGACAACCTGTCGGCGCTGGTGGCCAATCTGGTGGATGCCGACCTGTTGATCATTCTCACCGATCAGGCCGGCTTATTCACTGCCGACCCTCGTCTTGATCCCAGCGCCCGACTCATTCCAGAGGTAACGGTCATCGATGACCATATCTATCATCTGGCGGGCGGCAGAGGGTCTTCCCTCGGCACTGGCGGCATGGTAACCAAAATCCAGGCTGCCGAATTGACCACCCGTTCGGGTACCGATCTGATCATTGCTGCTGGGTCGGAACCAGATGTCTTACTGCGCCTGATAGCTGGGGAAGTCTTGGGCACTCGCTTCCCGGCGACCGTCAGCCACGTTGAGAGCCGAAAGCGGTGGATTCTGGCTGATCCTCCTGGGGGTGACATTTGCGTCGATCAGGGGGCCGCCCGGGCTGTGCTCGAACACGGTAAGAGCCTGCTTCCGGTAGGCATCACTGGTGTTACAGGGAGTTTCGAGCGTGGCCAGACAGTGCGATTGCTGGATCCGGACAGCCGCGAGATGGGGCGAGGTGTCACCAACTACAACTCCACCGACCTCATTGCCATCCAGGGTCACCAGTCAGGTGAGATCTCGACCATTTTGGGTTACGAATATGGTCCCACCGTGATCCATCGTGACGACTTGGTGCTGGTTTGACGGTCGCTGATTGGCCAGAATGTGGGGTGGGGGGATCGCAGGCATGAGGATCGGACTGATCAGCGACACACACCTGGTCAGGGGGAAGTTGCCGAAAGCGGTCGAGAACGCGTTTCGGGAAGTTGATCGTATCTTGCACGCCGGGGACCTGGTGACCCTGGACGTGCTGCACGTGTTGGAAGATATCGCGCCGGTGACTGCCGTGCAGGGCAACATGGATATGCCCGATGTTTGCTTCAGCCTGCCGCTGAAGACCGTGTTCGAGGTGGAAGGCCACCGCATTGGGCTGATTCACGGTCATCACGTCCCCCATCCCAGCCGGGTGCTGAGGCCACCGGCGGATCTGGGAGCCATGCACAGCTATTTGTTAAACGAGTTCCGAAATGACTCCGTGGATTGCATTGCATACGGTCATACGCACCGATCCTGTGTGGAGATGTGTCATAGTGTTCACATCGTCAATGCGGGTTCCGCGACCCGGGCCAGCAACGGACGCTGCACGGTGGGATTGCTAACTGTCCGCGCAGGCCAGATCAGCACAGAGATCGTTGATCTGAGCTAGCCATCGACTTTAAGCCACTGTGGCAACAAGCAAGCAAGACAGATGGGGGGAGGATGAATATGCACGAGGATATCAGGAAGAAAGGTGAACTGGCTCGTCAGGCTTCGCGGCGACTGGTAACACGGGACACTCGAACCAGGAACCGAGCGCTCAAGACCATAGCGGAGACGTTGACAGCACAGCAGTCATCAATCGTAGACGCCAATAGCCGTTATCTTGACGCCGGACTTCAGGCGGGCTTGAGCGAGGCACTGTTGGTTCGGCTGCTGCTGAATTCCAGCAGGCTCCAGGATGTCGCCCGCGATGTGCTGGCTGTTGCCGCCCTGCCAGACCCGGTCGGCGAGACGTTTGATGCGTGCACGCTGCCCAATGGGCTGCAGATAGGCAAGCGCCGGGTGCCGATAGGGGTGATCGGTGTCATCTACGAGTCGCGTCCCAACGTGACGGTGGACATATCGGCCTTGTGTCTGAAGTCGGGCAATGCCGCCATCCTGCGTGGGGGTAAGGAAGCTTGGCACACCAACATGGCCCTGGCAGCGACTGTTCAGGATGCCTGTCTCAAGAGCGACATCCCCGCCGGAGCCATCCAGCTGATCGAGTCACAGGATCGGGCCATCGTGAAGGATATGCTGACGGCTCATCAGTACATCGATATGATCATTCCCCGAGGGGGCGCTGGTCTGCACCGGCTTGCCCGCGAGAATGCCACCATCCCGGTCATCACCGGCGGCATCGGAATCTGCCACGTGTATGTAGACCAGACGGCGGACCTGCGCAAGGCCGTCCCCATCATTCACAACGCCAAAGTGCAGCGGCCCACTGTGTGCAACGCTCTGGACACGCTGCTCGTCCACAGGGACGTGGCGGACGAACTCTTGCCGCAAGTTGTCCACGCCCTGGCAGCCGCCGGGGTAGAGATGCGCTGCGACCCACGCGCCCTGGTTATCGTGGAGGAACACCCGGCAGTGCAGCCAGCTGGCCCACAGGACTTCGACACCGAATTCCTGTCGTTGGTGTTAGCGGTTAAGGTAGTAGACGACTTGGACGAGGCGCTAGATCACATCTATCAGCACGGGACTCAACACTCCGATGCTATCGTGACCGAGAACTACACGCGCGCTATGCGGTTCGTGAACGAGGTCAACTCGGCAGTCGTGTACGTCAATGCCAGCACTCGCTTCACGGATGGTGGCCAGTTTGGCCTGGGAGCCGAAGTTGCGGTCAGCACCCAACGACTGCACGCTCGGGGACCGATGGGGCCGAAAGAGCTGACCACGTACAAGTGGGTGGTGTTGGGAGATGGCCAGATACGCGAGTAGTAGAGAAGCGAATAGAGATACAGAGAGGGACTTGAGCGTGGCACTAAAATCACATACATGTGGAGAACTTGGCCTGGACGATGTGGGTGAAGAGGTAACTCTGGCAGGTTGGGTGCACCGTCGCCGTGACCACGGGGGGTTGATCTTCGTTGATTTGCGTGATCGATGGGGCATTACCCAGGTCGTCTTCAATCCTGATACGGTGGCCGAAGCGCACGCCACCGCGGGCACCTTGCGTCTGGAATACGTTGTCACGGTAGCCGGCGTCGTGCGCGAGCGGCCGGCGGGGCTTGAGAATCCTGGTCTGGCGACCGGAGAAATCGAGGTGGTGGCCCAGGAAATCGAGATTCTGAATACGGCCAAAACGCCTCCGTTTTACATCAATGATGACTCGCCCGTGGATGAGGCGTTGCGTCTGCGCTACCGCTATCTTGATCTGCGACGACAGCGCATGCAGAGAAACCTCATCCTGCGACACAAGGTGGTCAAATTCATTCGCGATTCCCTTTCGGATGAGGGGTTTCTGGAAATCGAAACGCCCATTCTCTTCAAGAGCACGCCCGAGGGAGCGCGCGACTATCTGGTGCCCAGTCGTCTTCACCCAGGCAGCTTTTATGCCTTGCCGCAGAGTCCCCAGCAATTGAAGCAGCTGCTGATGGTAGCTGGCTACGAGCGATATTTCCAGATTGCGCGGTGTTTCCGTGATGAAGATCAGCGCGGCGACCGCCAGCCGGAGTTCACCCAGCTGGATTTGGAGATGAGTTTCGTGGACCGCGACGACGTTCTGGATGTCGTGGAGCGACTCTATACCGGAATCGTCGAGCAACTGACCGAGAAGAAGCTGTTGTTCAAACCGTTCCAGCGCCTGAGCTATGACGCGGCAATGAGTCGCTTTGGCACAGACCGGCCAGACCTGCGCTTTGGATTGGAGCTGCAAGACATATCTGACATTGCGGCTGCCTGTGATTTCCGCGTGTTCTCCGAGACGGCAGCCAGCGGTGGACTGATCAAGGGTCTCAAGGTACCGGGGTGCGCGACCTACAGCCGAAAGCAGATAGACGAACTGACCACTCTGGTTAAGGAGTTTGGCGCCAGAGGTCTGGCCTGGCTGGGGCTGGGTAACAACGGTGAGGTGCGCTCGTCATTCGCCAAGTTCCTGACCGAGGATCAGGTACAGGCCATCGTGACCCGGTTGGATGGAGCGCCGGGTGATTTGTTATTGTTCGTAGCTGATCAACCAGCGGTAACCAACGAGGCGTTGAGTCGGCTGCGTCTGTCCCTGGGTGATCAAATGGGACTGCGCGATGCAGATGTGCTGGCCCTGTGCTGGATCATTGACTTTCCCTTCGTCATATGGAACGAAGAGGAGAAGCGCTGGGATCCCAGTCATCACCTGTTCACGGCGCCAATGGACGAGGACATTCCGTTGCTGGACACAGCGCCTGGCAAGGCACGCGGCAAACAGTACGACCTGGTGTGCAACGGATATGAGATTGCCGGCGGCAGCATCAGGATACACCAGCGAGAGATTCAAGAGAAGGTGTTTGATCTCATTGGACTGACAGTGGAAGAAGCCAGCCAACAGTTCGGCCATATGCTGGAGGCCTTTGAATACGGCACTCCTCCCCACGGCGGCATCGCCCCCGGGATTGACCGTTTTGTAATGTTGCTGGCCGGCGAGCCGAACATTCGGGAAGTGATCGCTTTTCCCAAGAGCCAGAGTGCCGCTGACCTGATGGCTGGCGCTCCGTCGCCAGTGTCACCGGTGCAGCTCAGAGAGCTGCACTTGAAGCTCGACCGATGACCGGCAACCGCCAGAAAAGTGAGACACGCCCTGATGATGAAAACCCGATACCGACTTGTCAATTTCTGTGTTTTGTGATAGGATAGTATCAGGCCCTGCTGTGTGCGTGATGCACCAAGCGTTTTGAGCCAACAGTTGTACCCCTTGGGGGCCGGGTTCGTGGTGGGGATGCGAATGCCTGCTTTTTGGCAAGGCAAAACCACCGGACAGGTCTCCACCTGCGAAAGCAGACTCAATAATGCTGGCTAGCACACGGCACGGCGGGGTGTCTCTTTCTTGGATTTGCGTGAGCAACTCACTCTGATTGTGGGTTGCTCACTTTTTGCATAGACGGCGGATTGGCAGATGTCATCGCGTTGAGAGGTGTGCCGGGCTGGCCTGGAGCTGTCGTCTGGATCGGTAGCGGTACACCCTGGCAGGGACCTGGTCGCCGTCCCTGGGTCATCAGGCACCTGGTCGTATGCCAGGTTTCCAGACCTCAACCAACCCTCCCACGACCATCAGCCCGCAGCCGATTGCGGTAGCCCACGCGCCCCAGCCGGCAAAGATGGGGCTGTCGTAAGCACTGGCAACGGCTGCTTGCACCGTCCAAAACTGCCACAGTGCCAGGAGGGGGGCAGCCAGCCACAGGCAAAGAAGAAAGGCAAGCAGGGGACGCGGTGGAAGGTGGCGTGGCCAGCGCGAGGCAACCACCAATGCCAAACACAGGACACAGGCCATCGTTTGCAGCCGAAACTCGGCTGAGAGCAGCACGCTGGGGCTCCAAACGGGCGGCAGGAGCGCGAGTGCGAGCGGGACAACAAGGGCCAATGCCAGGCGGCGGACCCAGAGGGCATATGCCATCCGGGGAGACATCACCACAAGCGGCAGGCTGAGGGTGACCACGAACAGAGGCAACAGGAAAAGCAGCCGATGGACGGGCAGCGTTCCGGAACGCACTTCGGGCAGGAATTTCACAAACTCGGCCAGGTCGGGAGCGGTCAGCACCAGTGCGGCTGGGGGACGGTCTACCCAGGGGGCAAACGAAGCCCCGGCCGCCGCCAGCAGACATCCTCCCAGCAGCACCCAGCGGCCCGCGCGCGGGGCACCCTTCCTTATGTCACCTTTCTGTAAACGTTCAGGCATCAGCGTTCTGCTTTCCGACCTCCCTTCTCAACGAGTTGGGGGCTCCGGGATATGTGAGTGCAAACGTTCGGCCAGTCAGGCATCGAGCCGGTCTGGCAGGCCGTGACCGACAGCCGCCGTCGGCCTCGAGCCAACTACCGGATGGTCACAATCGTCAGCTCTACCGAATTGGAGACTGGATTTGATGCCTCATCCAACACGTCCAGCCTTTGGCCCGTACGGGGTAGATACAGGCCGACCAGGAGATGGTAGTCTCCCGGCGGCGTGTCCGGCCTGATGACAACCGCGTGGTGGTCAGCAATGATCTGTCCAGGGCGCCAATCGAAGGTGGGGTAGGTCCAACAGACGGGGCGACCGTCGGCCTGCCCCCAGAGCTCGGCGGTGCTTCCGTCTTCCCTATCTTCCTCCAGGTGCACGAAAACGTGGTAGTCATCCGCGATGGGTACCATCGCTTGCCAGTACAGTGTCGCTGTCAACCGCCCATCTGGCCAGGCGCGGCGGGCGTCCACATCATACCCGATCAGTCGCACCAATCCGCCCAGGTTGGCGTCGGCAGGTTGGCTCCCCCGGGCTGAACGAGCAAAAGCCATTGGTGTGGCCGAGCGGTTGAAGGCCAGTGTCATGGACTCAATGTCGA
>JAUVRU010000251.1 GCA_030597485.1 Anaerolineae bacterium | reverse complement strand
TCATCAGGCGCTGCAACAGTGTGCCCAATGCGCTCGCCAGTGCTGTGTCGCCTGCTCCCACACCGAAGGACCATTGGCACGAGATGGCTGGAAGGTAGTAGCGGCAGCGCCCGGATGCCAGCCCGCATCCGACGTGCACACCGTTGTCTCCCAATCCCACGAGGACAACAGTACCAGGTAGGGCCCCAAATAGAGATTCCAGTCCTACCTCCATCTGTTTGGCCAGGTTGTCACCAGTGGCATCACGCCAGTATCCCAGGAATTCACTGATCAGCGCCCGCTCTCTTTCTTTGATGTTGAGAAGCACGCATCTATCTGGCCAAACACGGTCAACCAGTTCCGTCACGTAGTGCCGGTGATCACCGAGAATGTAGTTCTCAAAAACCTGTCCTATCAAAAGCCCCTTACAGGCAGAGGCGAAGGCATAAGCATTGGGCAGCGGTAGCGTCGCCACCACAACAATCTCTGAGTTGGAAAACTCTGGAGGCATCAGCTCCGGATGGAACAGCGTCATGGGATCATGGTAGGATAGCGTCGGGCTCCAGTATCTCTGCCCCGACTCGAGTATCACCCCCAGATACTTGGGGCAAGGCATATCCGGACAGTGTAGGATGTAGTACTGGACATCCAATGCCTCCAGGTGGGCGATCATCCCGGGAAGTGCGTCGTTTGCTCCCACGATAGAGAATAGCCCGGTAACACATCCGTCAGGCGTGTAGTACGGAAGCTGCTCAATGATATACTCAGCTGCGCCTCCCCCCTGAGCAGGGCTGACGATGAAATCGCCTCTTGAGAACGTGACCACATCGGGAACCCGGCCGGTCAGTCTGTGATATGCCTGCAGGTTCGCACTCGAGGCGGGGAACAGGCACAAGTCTCTGGCGCCAATGGGGCCCACCACCAGCACGTCCGGTGCTTGCGTCACATTCGTCAAGACCCCATAACATCTCCCTGAGATCGTCACCTCCCCGACATAGTTCATGGTTGAAGTTCTCTTGGCACTTCTGCTTCAGTATGCCCCTGAATACCGTCATCACCCTCGCGGCGCGGGCATGCCTGACGCCCACGAGATTAGCCCTGAGTGGCTTGGGTAAGGGCCTCAACCACCATCTCAGCCGTGGCCTCGAAGTCCACGTCGTGGACCACAGTGACCGAACGCGATCCCGTATTCAGCGGCCAACGGGTGACCCCGCTGGCGTACTTGCCTCGTTCGTAGCCGTACGAGGCCCCATATGCCAGGCCGGGCGTCGTGTCGACATCCACATACAGCTCTGTCACCTGGTACAGGTCAGGACGCAAGACGTAGGAGGTAACCAATTGAGAGAAGAAGCTGTATGCCAGGCGCGCACCTTTCCCCTCTTCCAAAGAGGGGTCCTCGAAACGGGGGGAGATGAAATCACGGAACAGGCGCGCAACAACGGTGTCTTGGGCAAGCAGACGTTCCAAATACGACTCTTTGAACTTGGTCCGTCGCCCAACGTTCATGGGAAGAAGGACGAGCGGTATTTGTGAGCGGACGACGATGTGCGCCGCTTCCGGATCCACCCAGAAGTTGAATTCCGCAGTGGGGGTGATGTTGCCAGCCCCCCGGGGCAGGACAGGGAAGGCTCCGCCGAAAGCAACCACCTGGCGCACCGCCTTCACAATCTCCGGATATTGTCTTATGGCTATCGCCAGATTGGTCATCGGGCCGGTGGCAATCAGGGTGATTTGGCCCGGGTTCTCCAGGATTGTCTGGCCGATGAAGTCAACCGCGTGTCTGGGGTCGGGGTTGGTGGTTGGCGGGCCTTCCGGCAGTGTGTCCGCCGGCCGATCTTTGGCCCACTGGCCCCATACTTGATCGGCATACTCGTCGCGCTCGTGCAAGAGGGGTCGGTCGAAGCCGGGACAGACCGGAATGTCGGTGCGTTCCATCAGCTCCAGAATACGCAATGCGCTGGCGGTGGCGTACGCCAGGTCGAAGTTGCCAGCCAGGGGCGTTACCCCCAGCACCTCTATTTGCGGCAATCGCAGGGCGTACAGCAGATTGATGCAGTCATCATTCATCCAGCCGAAATCGGTGTCAATGATGACCTTTATCGGCACTGGTGAAGTTGTCGCAGCCATGGTTGTCGCACTCCTTGGCATCTGCTCGCCAACAAGGCGCTACAGATGCAGACTTGTCACTTGATGTTTCAAACTGCCTACAGAAGGGCCGCGGACCGCTAGGGCAGGGACACAGCTGCCCCCTTCACACACGCAGCAGGCGCTCCTGCCTGCCTTTGGGAACTGGAAGCCGGCCGACAATCCGACCGCCTGGCGACTATCAGCGGGCTGTTCTCACCGCCTCCATATAGGCTCGAACGCGATCCGGATCCACCGGGTTGGTGGCCTCTCCCCCAAGCTTGAGACCACTGCCGACAATAGCTCCGTCGGCATAGCGTAGGAAGGCAGCGATATTGTCTGGGGTGGTGCCGCTGCCCATCAGGATTGGTTGCGTCGCCAATTCCTTGGCCTGGCGCACCTTTTCCAGGCCTGGCGCATCACCTGTCATCCGCCCGGACACAATCAGGGCGTCGGCTCGGTAGAACTCGGTCCACTCGATGTGTGTTTCCAGATCAATGCCGGGGAAGGGGACCGAGTGTTTCTTGTCCACATCTGCGAAGAGTTTGATGTGTTCGGCGTCCAGGGCTTTGCGAAGGCGCAGCAACTCAGCCCCACAGCCGTGGTCCAGCTCGCCGGTGTCCCACAGGCGCGCCCCGGTGAGAATGCACACCCGTATGAAGGCTGCGCCTACGGCCACCGCGATGGCCAGGCACCCCCGCCCCCCATTGTGTATCACATTGATCCCGACCGGAATTCCCTCCGCCTGGACCGCTTCAATCACGGCGCGTGCTGCCACTGCCATTGCTGTCAGCTCTTCGGGAGGAACATCTTTGCCCACGAAAAAGGGTAGATCCCACATATTCTCCACGATCAAGCCGTCTACCCCTCCCTCGACCAGGGCCCGAGCATCGGACAGTGCCTGTTCGACGATCACGTCCATGCCGTAGCCGGTATAGCCCGGTGCGCCCGGCAGTGGCCACAGATGTACCATGCCGATGACCGGCTTATCCACGCCGAAGAGGTCCTTCAGGGAAGTCAGTCGTATGCTATCCAGCCGCTCTTTCCACGGTGCAGTCATCGTTTCCCCCTTTGTGCGTCAATATGACAGACCTGGTTCACGCAGTTTCTCCGAGCACGTCTGCCCAGACATTCAGTGAAGGTCCCCCGAGTGGTGTGTCCCGGCCCGGGTGATACCTGCGCTCCAGGTGCAGGCTGGACAGGTAATCCGGTGGCCGCCATCGTCGACCTGGTGAGACAGGCCCCTTGCCAGGAAGACTGGCCGCTCGCCCAACTCGGAAGCTGGAACGTGCCCTCCCGACCTCAGATTCCAGGGTCCTCGACTAGCTCTGGAGCAGAGAGGGATAGAAATGTTTAACCCCTTTCTTCTCCTTGAGTTCGTCCCATTCCTTGAGAATGAGGAGTGCCTCACTCGCGGCCTGGCAAGCACGTAACTCACCGCCGCGATCACCCCAGGTGTTATGGATGCGGCTGGCGATCACGGCCGCTATTGTTCCGATCCGCATGCCGTGCAAGTGCCCCAATATGAACAGACCTGTGCTATCCATGTCGAAGTTCGTTACCCCTGCCGCCTGCAGATCGGGTATGATCGAGTCCGCCCAGGAAGGCCAATAGCCATCCTCAGACAGTGGTCGTCCCTGACCCAGGTAGAATGACGCTGTGCAACACAGAAGCCCCAAGCCGTAGGAGAATCCCAATCGCTGGCAGGCCTCAACCAACGCCATGACCACCTCGATATTGGCAAAGGCCGGGAATTCCTTGGGCACGTACATATCCGTGGTCCCATCACGTCGCAGGCCGGCAACGGGAATGATGAGGTCTCCGCAGTCGAAATCCGGAGAGATGCTGCCGGTGGTGCCCACCCGGATGCCGGTCTTGACGCCGACCTCTGACAGCTCGTGAAGACAGATTTCGCCCGCAGGCGTCCCAATACCGGTAGAGGTGGCGGCAATGGGCATCCCTTTGTAGGTACCGCGCAGCGTCCGGTATTCCCGGTAGAAGGCGAAATCCTCGTATTCATCCCAGTACTTGGCGATGCGATACGTCCGGTCCGGATCGCCAGGCAAGAGGACGTAAGGGGGCAGATCACCCTCCTTACAGCGGATGTGGTACTTCACCCCTTCACCGGCAGTAGGTGCGTTTGCTTCGGCAGGTTGGTTCATCGATATCCCTCCCACATTAGAAGTCTTGGCATTGGAATGGCATATCACATGTGGGGAGAAGCCGTTTCGGCAGTAATCCGTTTTCCCACCCCGCACCGGAGCTGGCAGGTGACTGCCGATCGAAGGGCTCGTGATGAAGGCAGGAAAAACCACCCTTCCTCACAGCAGTTTCTGACCCACAGCAACAGCTGCTGCTGGATACGGAGGACAGGTTCCCGGCGCCATGCGCCGGGAACCTGAAAGAACGGTCTCACTCAAACTTGGGAGTCTCTGGATTCCACTCCACGGTTACTTCTCCCGAAATCAACTCCCTTCGAACGGAACGGGGG
>JAUVRU010000073.1 GCA_030597485.1 Anaerolineae bacterium | reverse complement strand
TTGTATCGGAGACGTAGACGGGGTGTGCTTTCAGGTGCAAGGAGACTGTGCCGGCTGCGCCAGTGGCCAACAGGTAGTCCGTCAGGCACAGGTCACAGAGAAGCTCAAAGCCCGAATTGTCCCCGATGAAGTGAAGGGGGGCTGCACGCAGGCCACCAATTCTGTCAGCCAGTGCTTTCGTGTCGTCCACAAGGATCCTGGCCTGCTCTTCTTCCACATCCAGGCGGTTAATCTCCCTGCCTGTCGTTTCGGCGGACCAGAGGCTCAGGTCCATCCGATTGGCCCACAATCCGAAGTGAGTCAGGCGGATGAAATCCTCACGGTTGTACCCTGGTTTGCCGCTTACCAACGCGTTGGCCCGGGCGCTCAGCCGGCGAATGACAGGCAGAGCACCAGTCAAGGCCTTGCGCTTTTGGGGTGAATATGGGTCTACCAGGTGCCACCGGCCGGATGAGAAATAGCCAGTTGCTTCCAGGATACGACGGTAGAAGTACACTTCGCCAAAGTACCACGGCATCTCCAGCCAACGCTGTCCCAGGTACGGCTCCAGGTAATCGGCCCAACCCTCCAGGTCCGGGCCGTCGTCGTCAAGAGGTCGCAGGTTACCGTCGGGCAGCTCGTCGCTCAATTCCTGCAGGTTTCTGACGATGTCAGGGGGAAACTCGTTGTCTGCAATCACCTGCTGCACGATGGCGGGCAGTCGCCTGGTGATCGTAAGGTTGGCGAAGGAGCCTTCTTCCGACATCAACAGTGGCGGCGGAAGTGTGTCCAACGGGGTGTCGTGGCCGGGGATTGCCGGGTGCATCGAAAGATGTTCTCCTCATTGCGTGCCAGAATGCTGGCCTGGCCGCGAGCCAAACCAGCGCCTGTTAAGCTACGACTGGCGAACGGAAAAGTCAAATTGGCAGAGAGCGTCTGAAGGACAGGCGGATTGACTTATCACCCTTTGAGGATTACACTCCGGCATATTCGTGCCGTCGCCTGTGCGGGCGACGGCATCCTGAATTCGTGGAGATGCTATGGCGGTACACTCAATCGCAGCGGCCGACACCCTTGATGAGGAACGATTCCAGACCGGTCGGGTGGCCACCATAGCCGCCAGTCACGCCGTACACGATACCTACACTGCTTTCCTGCCCTCCCTTCTCCCGGTCTTCATTGCCAATCTATCCCTTTCTACTACGGGGGCGGGATTTCTTCAGGTCTTCATTCAATGGCCCTCGTTGCTTCAACCCCTGATCGGACACCTGTCCGATCGCGTCAGCCTGCGCTATCTGGTGATACTGGCTCCTGCGGTCACGGGCGTAATGATGAGCTTGCTGGGGATTGCGCCCAGCTACGCTGTTCTGGCCATGCTGTTGATCGTAGCCGGCTTGAGTTCAGCCAGCATTCACGCCGTGGCGCCGGTGATGGCAGGCAGATTGTCGGGACGGAGCTTGGGTCGCGGAATGGGCTACTGGATGGTCGGTGGCGAGCTGGGCCGGACCTTGGGGCCCATTGTGATCGTCACTGCAATCCGGCTGCTGACACTGGAGGGAACACCTTGGCTGATGATCGGCGGACTGTTGGCCTCAATCATCCTCTATCTGCGGCTCAGAGACGTGCCGGGCCGGCCTTCCAACCCAGATCATGGCCTGCCGTGGCGTGAGGTGCTGGGTGACACAAGGGCAATTGTGATCCCGTTAGTGGGGATCACTGTGGTGCGGGCCTTCGTGGTAGCTGCTTTGGCCACTTACCTGCCCACGTTCCTGACTCGAGAAGGGGTCAATCTGTGGCTTGCAGGTGCTGCGCTTTCCGTGTTTCAAATTGGTGGTGTCATAGGTGCACTGGTGGCAGGTTCGATCAGCGACCGGTTGGGCCGTGGTGGGGTGCTTTTGGTCTCAATGGTGGCCACGAGTCTGCTCATGTTCGTGTTCATGTCCATTACCGGCTGGCCTCAGTTCCCCGTCCTGTTGGCGCTGGGCTTCACTTCCCTGTCGGCGGTGCCGGTGCTGATGGCGTTGGTGCAGGAGAGTTTCCCCGAAAACCGGGCCCTGGCCAACGGGGTTTTTATGGCGGTGACCTTCGTCATCCAGTCCGGTGCGGTGGTGATTATGGGAGTCATCGGTGATCTGTTCGGATTGCGCCTGGCTTACACTGCCAGTGCGGTGATTCTGCTGGCGGGGGTGCCTCTGGTTCTGCTGCTTCCGGCGAGGGCGAAATGATGAGCCAATTCCGTCGCTGTTGTCGGACAAGATGACCGCATTGATGGAGGCCGCCCGGCGCAATCTGACATTCTTCTCCGTCAGGACCAATCTCCTTGATCCGGCCATGTCACCCAAACCGCCCCTGCCGCCTTGGACCGGGATGTATGTAGCTGAGGATTGAATGCTATGCCGTGTGTCCTTCAAGGCACCGTTTGCCGTTGGCGTTTTCCTGCCCCCAGCGGGTGCCCCGTTGGCATCGTACCCGGAATTGGCCAGTAGATGCGCAGGCGCCGAAAGCATCTCTTGATTCTCGTTGGGGCCGGTCTCGTTGTCCTGGCAGCCGTATGGCTGGTCCTGGTCATTGAGCGGCCGGCGGAGAGGGGCGAACATCCCACGCTGGTGGATTTCTGGGAGGGAAGGGCCAGGTTTGTGGTGGAGGTCACCGACACCCGGCTGCCGATGGGCGAGTCGGACACCGTGGTGATAGCTGATGACGAGCTGTGGACCTATGTCCACGCCAGCTACCGGTCGGCCGGTACGATAGACCGGTGTGGTGCCCCGGTGGAGTTCCCCGGCTGCGTGGTCATCTACCGCAGCAGTGACGGCGGATACACCTTCCACCACGACGAGCCACCTCTTTGCCAGTTTGAGTGCGAACGTTGTCCGTGTGATTCAGAGCAAGATCACGTGGATCAGCAGCAGTATCCACGCGTCTGCCGGGACGGCGGGGCATTTGTCCTGGTGTACGAGCACAAAGGTCGCGTCATGCTGCGTCGCTCGGGTGAGGGGCTTGTGTGGGGTCCGCCAGAAGAGGTGCCTTTCTCAGGGGTCTGGACGGTTGGGATTAGGGACTGTCCGGAAGGGGAGGAGGTTGGGGTTCATCCCTTCGTAGTGCACCAATACGATTGCCTGGCCGGTGGGCCACCTGGTGTGTTCATCGAGAATCGACGGGTATACGTTTTTTTGGCGATGGGCCAGAATCCGGGGGCGATGGGCTGCTACTATGGCGCTGCCAATGCGCCTGCTGAAAACCTGCGCAAGTGCCGCAACAATCCCATTATTGTCGGCTCAGACGACTATGGACCCCTGAGTGAACGGAGTTCTCACGCCAACCCTTACTTCGACTTCCGCACGATCAGCTCGGCGGACGTCCACAAGATCGGCAATAGGTACTACATGCTCTACGAAGGAATACGCGGCCCGGGCCCGGGTGACCCGGGCGACAGCCAGTTCGGCCTGGGGTTGGCCCGCAGTCGCACCGGCAGGATTGACGGCCCGTGGGAGAAGTTCCCGGGCAACCCCATCCTGGTTGATTTGCCCGGCAACATTGGCCTGGGCCACGCAGACCTGGTCGTCGTCAATGGTCAGACGTTGCTCTATACTTCCCTTGATGGCGTGACGCGCAGTCGGCTGGCGTTGGTGTGGGAATAGCCGAGGCAACGCGTTGATGGGCACGGGTGTTGAGCGTGAGCTGCCGGAGCGTCTTGTCTAGACCTGGCGTTGTCATTCCACCAGGTCTAGTCGGGCGGCCATCGCACCATCGAAATCGCCGAAGAAGACCCACCAGTTCGTGAGTGGGCGACCGTGGTAGCTCAGTCCGTTGTCGGCTCCGGGCAGGTTCTGCATCCAGTAGATGAACCAGGCCAGGCTATCAGAGTCCCAGCGGCGACAGTTGATGCGCTTCCTGCGCCCGGTTCCATCAGGGTGCCAGTCCTCTATGTCTGTCCACACGTACTTGCGGTTTTTCCAATCGTAGTCGCGTTCGCCGTTGGGGGGATAGTGTGCCCAGCCACAGCGCCAGGCACCTGGCTTGCCCACGAACTTGTTCCAGAACAGGTCGTGATTCACGTGCCTCAGCACGCTCTCGATCTGGTGAATGTGATCCTCGACTGCCTCTGAGGGACCACGTTGGTAGTTGTAATGGAAGACGGTGTAGGTCTTGCTCAGAACCGGCAGATCCTTGGGGTCCCGATTGCTGTTGCTAATGTCGCCGTAAGGCCCGGCCATGTTCGACTCCCAGATGTTCACGACGCCCCCATGGTAGCCCCACAGCCACACCTCCTTGATGCCACGTTCCTCTACCCAGTAGCGAATGTCCACCTGGTTCATAATGGCTTTGTAGTCGGTCATCGGTTGTCGGTGGCCAAGTTTGCGGTGGGTGGGGAGAGGTTCCAGGAATTCGATCGCATCCACAATTTGGTAACACAGGCTGGGCTGGGCGGTGGGGTCCTTGTAGCCGTGGTAGGTGCTGCCGGTCTCGAGGGCACGCACCACCTGTTGGGTGGTCTGTGTGGTGTGCTCGCGTATGGCGTCAAGCGGCGCGTCGACGTCACCGGTGACATCCCTGTCAATGCGACTGTTCTTGACGGGGAAGTAATGGACCAGCAAGGTGGGAACGGCGTATGCACCGAGTGGGCGCTTCAGCGGTTCGCGAGGCGCCCTGAATATGTCCTTGAGGCGATCAGGCAGTCTGATCCTTCTCATTTGCCAACACGCCAGGCGAGAACCATCTGGCGCTGCATTTCTGTCTCTGGAGAACGTTGCCAGGCTGCGGGCACATCCCGGCGCAAGTATCCGATCTCGTCAAGCGCTTCCCTACCGCTCTTTCCGTGGCGAACCAGGTAGCATCCCACCACTGTGCCGGTGCGACCTATCCCGCCAAAACAGTGCACGTAGACAGTATGGCCTTTCGCCAACTCGGCGTCTATCGTGTCCAGGATGCGCACCATCTCTTGTGGGGTAGGTGTATCCATATCCCTGATCGGCATCCGGCAGTGGTCCGTTGCCTGCCCAGGCGCGACGGCCTCTTCCCGGAGCAAGGGCCGGTAGGGCGTGAGTCCGTATTCCCCAGCCTCGGTCAGGTCCAGGAAGAAGACCACGCCAGCCTCCAAGAGCAGGCGCAGCTTGTGACGGGATGTGTCGTCGTCCCAATCCCGCGGATACTCCCCTGCCAGCAGCTGTCCAGGGTGAACCCAATAGGAGTCCGAAATGGGTGAGTTGAGCAGTACGGCCACCGTGTCCTTCTTGTTGAAGCGCTCCCATCAGGGCGGGATATTCAATGCGAGAAGCGCGGGTGTATTGTACCACCCCCGCACAGATTGACAAATGCGTTTGGGCGCAATTGGTTTGACTTTTCTGGTCACTCGACGTACCTTAGTGGGCACACGGCTGCTTTGTGTCAGATGCCGATTCTGATAGGGCAGCCTTCCCCGGTCTTGTGGAGCACGGAACGAAAGGGGGCAATAGGTCATGCCTGCGCGCGCAAATCAGAATGATGCCGAGGTTGTTGTGCTGGAGAGCAAAGGTGGTGGGAGAAGCGCGATCCTGAACGCGGGTGCCTCGTTGCAGGACGTTTACCAGGCGTCTGGCATACCGGACTTGCTAGCCAGTACCCTTGGTGGCACTCTCAGCTGGCAGTCTCGCAATGAGAACACGGTTCTCAGAGTGCTGCAATCGCCCACTCTGGCGCCGCGGTTTGTGGCCGCGCTGCTGGCCTTGGGTGCACGGGTTCTCTCAGGTGAAGATGAGGAGGAACCGTTGGCCGACTATCTGGAGCGGACCGAGGCCAGAGACGTACCCGCGTCAGCCATTCGCATGTCGATTGGAATCCCCGGCCGGGTGTGGGGCGAGGCTTCCGTATCTCGAACGCCAGCCGATCAACCCATCGTGGCAGCCGTCGCCGTGCTTGACCTAACGAACGGAGAGATACGTCAGGCACGGCTGGCGCTGGCCGGCACCTGGCGGGGACCCGTTGGGTTGGCTGGCTCGGTCGAGTCCCTGGTCGGCGGCCCCCTGGACGAGAAGCGCATCAGCGAGGCGGCAGCGGCGGTTGAGCGAGAGGTAGAGCCACGCAGCGACTATCGTGGCAGTGCCGATTACCGGCGGGCCATGGCAGCGGTGTTGGCGCGACGTAGCTTAGAGGACTGCTGGAAGAGAGGGGACCGGTCATGACCGAAGGGACTGTGGACATCACCCTCGTAATCAACGACTTCGAGAAGCAGCTACAGGTGGGGCCGAAGGAGATCTTGCTGGATGCGCTGCGCCGCCACGGCTACGTCGGCGTCAAGCGGGGCTGCGCCAGCGGAGACTGCGGTGTGTGTACGGTATTGCTGGATGGTGAGCCGGTCCAAAGCTGCATGATTCAGGCGACCGCAGCTGGGGGGCGTGCTGTCACTACCATTGAGGGGTTGAGCCCTGGGAGCGAGTTGCACCCGGTTCAGCAGGCATTTGTCGACACCGGCGCTATCCAGTGTGGCTTCTGCACGCCGGCCCAAGTTCTGACCGCCAAAGCGCTGCTCGATGAGAACCCGAATCCGTCCGATGAGGAGATACGCCAGGCAATGAGCGGCGTGCTGTGTCGCTGCACCGGCTATGTGCGGGTGGTCGAGGCTGTGTCGAGAGCGGCAGCTATGCTGCGTGGCGAAACCGTGCCGCCGATCAGTGTGCCGGAACAGATAATATCGGAAGCGGCAGAGCGTATTGACCTACCGGTCATCTACTATCGCCCTGCGGCAGGACGCGATCCGCTGCCGCCCCTGGTTCTCACGCCGCCAGAGATGGAGGCAGTGGAGGTTGTTGGCAAACCCCAGGTGAAGGTGGATGCGGAGAAGCTGGTGCGGGGGCGCCCTGTGTTCACGGATGACATCCATCCAGACGGCATGCTGTTTGGCGCCCTGCTGACCAGCCCTCACGCTCGCGCTCGCATTAAACGCATTGATGCCAGTCGGGCCCGGGCGTTGCCCGGCGTTCACGCCGTGTTGACCCACGAGGACCTGCCACGGATCAAGCACACATCCGGTGGTCAAAGCTATCCCAATCTTCCGCCTTACGACCAGGTGTGCCTGGATAACACGGTGCGTCACGTGGGAGATCGGGTGGCAGTCGCCGCTGCGGAGACCCCGGAACTGGCCCAGAAGGCGCTGCGCTTGATCGACGTGGAGTATGAAGTCCTGCCAGCAGTGGTGGACGCGGAAGCGGCTATGCGACCTGGGGCGCCGGTCGTTCACGATGAGACAGACACAGGTGGTATCTACGACGCGCAGCGCAACATCGTACATCACATCGATGTTGAGGTCGGTGATGTTGATGCCGCTCTGGCCGCGGCCGATCACGTTTTCGAAGGTGAGTACCGCACGCCCAGACAGCAACACGCGCATCTCGAGCTTCATACCTGCATCACGCATTGGGATGAGGATGACCGGCTGGTGATCCGTACCAGCACCCAGGTGCCGTTCCACATCCGCCGTATGGTGGCCCCTCTGGTTGGCCTTCCTGTCAAGCGCATCCGGGTGATCAAGCCGCGCATTGGCGGTGGCTTCGGTAATAAACAGGAGATGATCCTGGAAGACCTGTGTGCCCACCTGACTGTGGCTACCGGACGACCGGTTGGCATGGAGTACACGCGGCGTCAGGAGTTCACCAGTTCCCGCAGCCGTCATCTTCAGGTGATCCGCTACAGAATTGG
>JAUVRU010000182.1 GCA_030597485.1 Anaerolineae bacterium | reverse complement strand
GGATGGCCATCACGTTTCTGACCCGGTGGGCTTGAAGGGACAGGTGCTGGCGCTGTCGGCCTTTGGGGTAGCGGTGAGGCCATCGGTTCTGCGTGCAGCTGAGGCCGTCGCCAGGCGGTTGGAGTTGGCATTGCTCGATGTGGTTGCCGCTCCTCAGTCGCTGGCCACGCTCGTGCCGCGGCGTGATGCAGTCCTGATCGATATTGGTTGGGGGGGGACCAGTATCAACCTGATTCAGTACGACTCGCTGGTGGATAGCCATTGGTGGCCTCAGGGAGGCGATTTCTTCCCTCGCGGTTTTTCTGATGCCTTTGGCTGCTCGCCAGAAGAAGCGGAGGCATTGAAGCGAGCCTATGTGAGCCATATGCTTTCGCAAGAAGATGAGAGATTGGTCGCCCAACCCCTGTCAGAGTCGCTGAGCGCCTGGTTTGAGGCGTTGGTGGATGCCCTGTCTCAAATGGGCAGTGCTGATGCGACGGACCATAGGGCGTCGCCTGGGTACGATGTGGCGGTGGCGACGGGAAACGGCAGCATCCGCTCACAGGAGAGCAGTCTGCTGCCGGGTCGTATCTATCTGACCGGGGGGGGGAGTCTGCTGCCCGGGCTATCTTCTGTGGTAGGTTCACTCGAATCTGTCCGGTCCCTGGGGTTCCGGTGCTCTGTGGAGGTCGAGTCTTTGGGACGTTGTCTCGGTACCCGGTGGCCGGGCCGGCAGCCGTTGCTTGACGTGCCTCCACCCAAGACCAGCGACTTGCTGACGTCCGCAATGAGTCTGGCGAGCTGTGTGGCATGGTGAGGAAGTCACGAGAACTAGCAGCCACCGGTGATCTGCTGTCAAGGAATGGGCTGTTGCCCACGTGCGCTGGGGGGAAATCCAATCTGTGAAGGGCAACCATGTGACGCCTGTGATAGTCTGGATGGCGACTTCGAGAATACGAAAGGTTGGTTCGACAATACATGGCTGAGAGGCAGAACACTCTCTCGGGGCGGGGCTTTCAAACGATCCATCTGGAGGTCGATGACGACGTTCCGGTCATGCGAGATCGGCTGGAGTGGGCCGAGGCCGGTTGTGTCTTGATGGTGGTGCCGCCGCGAAATCGCGTGTTGCGCAGTCAGGTCAACTTGAAGTTGCTGGCCCGCCACGCACGTAACGCTTCACGCACACTGGCGCTGATCACCAGCGATCCCCAGGTGGTCGATCTCAGCCGTGAGACGGGCATTGTGACCTTCGGGTCGGTGAAGCGGGCGGAGAGGTCACGGTGGCTGGCCGAATCGGCAGGGGGACCTGCCGACTCGGCGGCAAGCCTGGAGGCGGCCGGCTCCCCTGGTGGGACGCCCGAAGTACCAGAGGCAATGCTGCCGGAGCGACCGCTGAAGGACGTCCCCCGGCCCAGGCGTCTGCCGTTGTTTCGCTTACCATCCCCTGGGCGGGAGCTGACCGGGCTGCACCCCGTGGGGCGGCGAGCCTTGAGTGCCACCGGTTTTCTGGTGCTTCTGGTGCTCTTGGCCGCTATGATGGCGGTGGTGGTAGTGTTTACCTACCCCACTGGACAGGTCAGACTGCAGCCGGCAAGGCAATCCATTGTCACCGACCTGGTAATGCGGGCCAACCCCCAGGCTGATCGCATTGATTATGCGACGCTGGATATTCCCGCCCGGCTGGTCCAGGTAGAGCTGCGAGATACCGGCCAGATCGTACCGACCAGCTCGGACGAGATGCCGACCGAAAAGGCACAAGGGGTTGTGACCTTCATCAACCTCAGTGACCATGCGGTCGCCATCCCTATGAGTACGACCGTGAACACTTCCAGCGGCGCTACGGTCCGGTTCATCACCACCCTGACGGCGACCTTGCTCTCTGCCGTCAATGCCACAACTCCGACCACAATCATCGCCGTCGATCCGGGACCTATCGGGAATGTGGCCGCCGGTCAAATCAACAATGTCCCGGACCCGGTCCTGGCCCGTCAGGTAACCGTCATTAACGAGGCGGCGACCAGTGGCGGTGACGTGGCTCCCGCGGGTGTGGTGACCAGGGCGGACAAGGATCGCCTGTGGGCGATTGTCCTGCAACAGTTCTACCAGGAGGGCTATGACCAGCTGGTGGCCGATCTGGGAGAGCAGGAGTTCATTCCCCCCGAATCCGTTGTCGTGCTGCCGCTGGAGGGCACGTTTGATCCCAGTCTTGATGGCGAGGTGACCGATATGCTGAGGCTGGAGATGCGGGCCGTGGTGCGGGGCACAGCTGTCGCCGGACCGCATGCAACTCAGCTGGCGCTGGCAGCGCTACAGGCGGAGGTGCCTGAGGGCTATCGCCTGGATCCGGCCAGCCTGGAGTTCGTGATGGAAGAGGTGGTTGGTGTGGCCGAGCAGGCGGTCATCTTCCGCATGCGCGCATCTGGAACAGCCGGTGCGCAGATTGATGCCGACCAGGTGGTCAGTGACGTGCGAGGGTTGCCTACCGAGGAGGCTCAGAGTCTGCTCAGCCAGCGGTTCCCATTGGAGGGGGAACCCGCGGTCACAGTGGAGCCGGATTGGCTGGGTCGTTTGCCCTGGCTCTCCTTCCGGATTGAGGTAACGGTTGTGGAATGATGATGAATGCAGAGTGATGAATGATGAACGCAGAATGATGAACACAGAATGATGCACGCGGAATGATGGACAGTGAGTGATAGGCTGGCCAATGTGTGTCATTCCCCATTGGCGGGTGAATGCCCCTGTTTGCTCAGAGAGCACTTCTTGCTTGCCAGGGTGTGGCTATGACTGTCGTCGCGCTGGATGTGGGTGAGCGCCGGGTCGGTGTGGCGGTCAGTGACCCAACGAACACATTGGCCACACCGCACAGCGTCATCCATCGTCGTTCCAAGGCTGAGGATTTCGCCGCGGTGGCGCAGCTGGTGGTAGCATTGGCAGCCGAGCGAGTGGTGGTAGGTTTACCCCTGTCCTTGAGCGGGGAGATGGGTCCCCAGGCACGCCGGGTGACCCGATACGCTCGCGCCCTGGCCGCCAGACTGGACGTGCCGGTCGAGTTTCACGACGAGCGATACTCCACTGCCACTGCCGACGCGCTCCTGATCGAAAGCGGGCGGAAGGGGAAGGTGCCCATCGACGCTGCTGCTGCTGCCGTGATTCTGCAGGATTTTCTGGACAGCCAGAGAGGATCGACGCCTGGGTCTTGGCCACTCGGCCAGGAAGACGATCCCGGTGGAGATGAACCTGGTGACGGGATCAACTAGACGTGATAGGACCTTCGGGGAGGCTTTGTTCGCATCCGTTCCCCCATCGGCCGACTGCTGATGGTCGGCCGATCACATAATCGTCAGGAACAGACGCTATGCTAAAGGTGCTGCGGTTTTTCTTCCGTTCTGTTGTGTTTTTGGTTGCCCTGGCGGCCATCGTCGCGATCGTAGGGGCTATGATATGGTACTTCCAGACCCAGGGGCAGGGGGGCACCACCATAGCCCTGAACGATGTGCCGGGTGGTCGGGAGCCAGAAGGGGTAGAGGACTGGTTGTTGGGCATGTATCTGCAGACCAACGCCGACCAGATCAACTCCCCTGCAAGTGACGATTCCACCCCAATACCCTTCACCATCGAATCGGGCGAGACGGCAATAGGCATCGCCACCCGTCTGCAGGAGCTGGGGCTGATCAGAGATGTGGCCCTGTTCCGGCGGTTTCTCCAATATCATGGACTTGATGCGTCACTCGAAGCTGGGGAGTATCAATTGCGGCGCAATATGACGATGCGCGAGGTCGCCGAAGCGTTGCAGCACAGCCAGGTGAAGGAAGTCACCGTCACCATTCCTGAGGGCTGGCGGGCAGAACAGGTGGCCGATCTGCTGACGGCCGAGAACATCATGGATGGGAGCATGTTTCTGGCCGCCGTGCGCCAAGGGGTGGCCATCGAACATCCGTTGCTGACCGATCGTCCCCCTGGCGCCGGGTTTGAGGGCTATCTATTTCCCGAAACGTATCGGCTGCCGCTTGACGCTACCCCGGAGGACTTGCTGCTTCGCATGCTGGACACTATGCAGGATCGGCTGCCTATCAGTTGGGAAGGGATGGCGGCCGCGCAAGGTCTCACCTTCTATCAGGTGCTTACCGTGGCTTCGATCGTTGAACGGGAGGCGGTGGTGCCGGAGGAACGACCCACCATCGCCAGCGTATACCTCAATCGGGTTGAATCCGGCATGTACTTGAATGCGGACCCCACGGTTCAGTACGCTATGGGCTACCAGCCCGAGACCGCTCAATGGTGGAAGACCCCGGTCACCCTCGAGGAGTACCAGAGCGTCAATTCCCCCTATAACACCTACCTGTACCCTGGTCTGCCCCCGGGTCCCATATGTGGTGCCGGGTCCGACTCCATTTTGGCCGTCTTGCAGCCGGCTCAGACCTCCTACCTGTACTTCGTGGCCCGTGGAGACGGGAGCCACGTCTTTGCCGAGACGCTGGAAGAGCATCAGGGCAACGTCCAGACTTATATGGGCCAGGAGTAGGAGGGAGTAGGAAGTAGGGAATCAGGAGTGGGGGGCAAGAGGAGTCTTTGTGGCTGGGTGGGGCATGCTTGGTCCCCCTCATTTCCCATCCCGAACTATGTTCCGGCCTGTCCGGATCAGGAGCATCCCTTATGACCACGAGTATCCCGGATCTTTCAGTCCTGCGCGATCAATTCCCGGCACTGCGACAGACCGACGAGGGTGGTCGGCCCTTCGTCTACTTCGACGGGCCGGGCGGCACGCAGGTGCCGCAGTCGGTGATCGACGCCATGTCCGACTACTTGGTGCGAGCGAATGCCAACTGTCACGGTCTCTACGAGACCAGCCGACGCACGGACGAAGCCATTCTTGATGCACGCCAGGCGGCGGCCGATTTCCTCAACGCTCCCTCACCTGATGAGATCGTCTTTGGACCCAACATGACAACGCTGACCTTTGGCCTCAGCCGGGCCATTGGGCGGGAGATCAACCCCGGCGATGAGGTTGTGGTCACGCGTCTGGATCATGATGCCAACATTGCGCCCTGGCGGGCGCTGGACGAACGCGGCGCCGTGGTCCGCTACGTGGACTTCGATCCCGCTGACTGCACCCTTGACATCGCCGGGTTGGCATCGCTCATCAACGAGCGAACCCGGCTGGTGGCGATAGGGTATGCGTCCAACGCCGTGGGCACCATCAATGACGTGGGGCGCATTGCTCAGCTGGCACACCAGGTGGGGGCATGGGTATACGTGGACGCGGTCCACTACGCGCCCCACGGTCCTATTGACGTGCAGGCCATTGACTGCGACTTCCTTGTCTGCTCTGTCTATAAGTTCTTCGGCCCCCACGTGGGTGTTCTCTACGGGCGTCACCATTTGCTGGACCAACTGGATGCCTATAAGGTACGCCCGGCCGAAAATCACCCCCCGGACAAGTTCGAGACGGGCACCAAGAACCACGAAGGGTTGGCCGGCCCAACGGCCGCCATCAACTACCTGGCCGACATCGGCGCTCGCTTTGGGGAAGGTTTCGCCGACGAATACCCTGGCTTGGAGGG
>JAUVRU010000412.1 GCA_030597485.1 Anaerolineae bacterium | reverse complement strand
TCTCCATTTGTCTATCAGGGAAAGAAAGGAAGGTACTAATGAGCAAGAAGAAGACCTCTATCGGTGCGTGGGCATTCATTTGGGGCGGGTACGAGGAGGAGCCGACACCTCTGACCACTGTGGTGAAGCGGCTGCAGGAACTGAACTTCGATGGCATCGAGCTGGCAGCCTTCCCGCCTCACCTGGCTCCTGAGGATTTTCCCACCCAGGCGAAGCGCAAGGGAATCAAGAAGTTGCTGGACGACCACGGGCTGGAGGTGTCGGGGCTGGCGGCCGACTTCAACGCGGTGCCGCCGGCGACGGCCAAGCCCACCGACTACATCGAGGTGGTGAAGACCAACCTGGACATCTGCCAGGATTTGGACATTCCCAAGCTTCGGGTGGACACCATCAGCCCCCCCGCGGAGATTCCGGGTGGCATGGATTACGAGACCTGCTTCTCGCGAGTGGCTCAGGTGTGGAACCAGGCGGCGGACGTTTGCGCCGACGCAGGCATCAAGCTGATCTGGGAGTTCGAGCCTGGTTTCCTGTACAACAAGCCCAGCGAGGTGGTGCGCATGGTATATGCGGTGGATCATCCCAACTTCACCACCCTCTTTGATTCGTGCCACGCCCACATGTGCGCCGTTGTCGCCTCGCGCCAGATGGGCGAAAAAGAGACACTGCCGGGTGGTGTGACCCAGTTTGCCCATATGCTGACGGGAAAGATCGGCCACGTGCACTTCATCGACTCGGATGAGACGCTGCACGACGACATGACCAGCACCCATGCGCCGTTCGGCACCGGCGTGCTCGACTTCGACGAGTTCGTGAAGGCCATCGAGGACGCTGGCTATGACGATGACTGGTGGCCCATTGACCTGTGCTTCTGGCCCAATGCCTTGGGTGTCACCGCCGAGGCCAAAGAGTTTATGGATGACCTGATCGCCAAGTACAGCTAGAGTGGAAGCGGTCAGCCTTCAGGGAGAATCTGGCGGCTGATCGCTGACCGCTGATGGCTACCATATATTGCCATCTAGCCACCTGACACTCCGGTTGTGCAGTTCTGACAGGACACAGATTCAATTGACAAGGGCAACCCATGCTCTCCGATAAGAAAGGACTGTCTTCAATGAGCGGGAAAAGAATCTCAATTGGCACTTGGGCATATATCTGGGCTGGGTACGCCGAGGACCCCATCCCGCTGCCTACCGTGCTGGACCAGCTGCAAACCATAGGGGCCGACGGAGTGGAGTTCACCGCCTTTCCACCCCACCTGCCTTTGGAGGAGTACGGCAACCAGGCCAAGCGCAAGGAAATCAAGAAAATGATTGACGACCGTGACCTGGGAGTGTCAGGCCTGGTGGTCGATTTCACGTCGGTGCCGCCCACCACGACCAAACCGACCGACTACATTGAGGTGGTGAAGGCCGGGCTGGACGTCGCTCACGACATTGGCAGCCCATCGATGCGGGTGGACACCGTCAGTCCTCCTACCGAGATTCCGGGTGGCATGGACTACGAAACCTGCTTTGGGCGGGTGGCTCAGGTGTTCAACCGGGCGGCGGAAGAGTGCGCCAAAGCGGATGTTTTGTTGGTCTGGGAGCCGGAGCCGGGCTTTCTGTTCAACAAACCCAGCGAATGGGTGCGCTTGACGTACGCGGTTGACCATCCCAATTTCAAGGTTCTCTTCGACTTTTGCCACGCCCATATGTGTGCTGTCGTCGGATCACGGCAACTGGGTGAAAAAGAGACCCTTCCCGGCGGCGTGGCCCAATTGGCCCATATGCTGACCGGCAAGATAGGCCACATCCATTTCATCGATTCCGATGAAACGCTGCACGACGACGACACCAGCACGCATGCGCCTTTGGGCACCGGTGTGCTTGACTTCGACCCGCTCCTGGACGCGGTTGAGGATGCTGGCTATGACGGCGATTGGTGGGCATTGGACCTGTGTTTCTGGCCCCACGCAATGGACGTTATCCCCGCCAATCTGAAATACTTGCAAGACCTGCGCGACAGGCGCAGCTGATAGAATCAGCGGTTGTCGGTGGACCTTCACTCAGAATCCGACCGCCAACTGCTTATTGCTGAACCAAGGAGGTGACTCTAATGGCAGAGATTATGAAAGCCCAGGTGTTCTACGAAGCCGAGAAAATGCAGATGGAGGACATTCCAGTGCCGGCTGTTGCTGACACGGATGTGCTGGTGCGTGTCAAGAATGTCGGTATCTGTGGCTCGGATGTTTCCTATTACTACGGGTTGAGCCCGCTGGGAACGGAGACCGGCAAGGGGCCCCTGGGGCTCGGTCACGAGTTCACCGGCGAGGTGGTCGAGGTAGGCGCTGTGGCCAGGTCTATGAATCTGTATAGGCCGGGCGACCGGGTGGTGGTCAACCCGGTACAGCACTGCAATGCCTGCATTGCCTGCTACAATGGTGACATCAACATGTGCCAGAACATGTACGTGCCGGGCGTGACTGCTCACGGTGGATTCGCCGAGGATTGCCTGGCCCGCTACACCGGCCTGTTCAAATTGCCCGACAGTGTCAGTTACGCCGCCGGCGCGTTCACTGAACCGTTTGCCTGCGCCGTGCACGGCATGCGGCGGCTTGATATCGAGCCGGGCCAGTTCGTGGCCATCTTTGGGCCGGGCGCTATCGGCATGATGATGATCCAACTGGCCAAGATGGTGGGGGCTGGCAAGGTGGCCATGATCGGCACCCGCGACTACCGGCTGGAGGTCGCCAAGAAGTCCGGTGCTGACTACGTGTTCAACACCGAGGACGAGAATTCGGTCTACTACGTGGCGGACTTGAAGGAAGCCATCGCTGGTTTGACTGATGGCCGCCTGGCCGAACGGGCGATCACGCCTACTAGCGCCAACGAGGCCTTCGAGCAGGCCATCGAAATCACGGGTAACAGGGCTATCCTGGTCCATTTCGGCCTGCCCAGCGAAGACGACGTTTTCCGCGTTCCGGCTCCTTCCTACCACGTCATGGAGAAGGAGATCCGCTCCCCCTGGCTGGCGCCGTTCGTGTGGCCCACCACTCTGCGAATCATTTCCGAGGGGTTGGTTGACTTTGAGGGCTTGGTCACCAGCACCGTTCCCCTTGAGGAAACAGAAAAAGCCATCCGCGACTTGAAGGATCGGGTCGGCGAACCGATGAAAGTACAGGTCACACCGTAAGCCAATGGACACGCCTTGCGGGAGCAGACGCGCCTTTCGACTTCCCTGCGGCTACAAGGCTTGACCCGAGGGAACACTATCCCGCTCTTTGAGTACGACACAAAGGAGACATAGCTATGCAATTCGGCATCAACACGTTCCTGTGGGCTTCACCATTCACCACCAGAGATCTGCCATTGCTGGACAAGGCCAAAAGAATGGGCTTCGATCTGGTGGAGATCCCGATTGAGGGGTTGG
>JAUVRU010000118.1 GCA_030597485.1 Anaerolineae bacterium | reverse complement strand
GCTTCTGCGGGAAATCTTGCAGGAAGGTTGGCATGTGGTGCTTGCGTGTCAGTCTGGCCTCCTCGTTCCCCACCATCGCTTGACAGCCAGCCACACAAGCTGTATAAGAGTCAAATGACCCCTGATCCACTGATTTCACTGATCATCGCTGGTCTGTTGACCGTTGTCGGCGTGCTTCTGTTTTGGCCTGATCGCGGCTTCTTCTGGAGTTGGCAGCGGGCCAGGCAAACG
This sequence comes from Anaerolineae bacterium, assembly GCA_030597485.1. Lineage (GTDB taxonomy): Bacteria > Chloroflexota > Anaerolineae > 4572-78 > NAK82 > JAUVRU01. Next base: position 6,484 of record JAUVRU010000118.1, on the reverse strand, counting down.
ACCGAACAGGTACTCATCGAGGACGCGCTCAAACACGCCTACGACTGCGAGATGAGCGGTCACAGTCCTACGGTCGACAGCATCGCTGGCAGCCTCAACGTAACCGATCACCAGGCGGCCCATCTGCTGGAAAAAATGGAGGCGCGAGACCTGCTGCACCGGCAGGCGGACCGCCTGTCCCTCACCGTCGCCGGGCGAGAATACGCCCTGCAGGTCATCCGCGCCCACCGTCTGTGGGAGCGCTATCTGGCGGACGAGACCGGCTACGATCAATCAGAATGGCACGCCCTGGCACACCGCCACGAGCACACCCTGTTGCCGGCTGAGGCCGACGTGCGGTCCGCTCGATTGGGTCATCCCACCCACGACCCACACGGAGACCCCACCCCCACCGAGACGGGCCAGATGATGCCCCATGGTGGCCGGCCGCTGTCGGCCGTGGAGACCGACCAGCCGCTGCGCATCGTCCACGTGGAGGACGAGCCCGAGGCCGTCTACGCCCAACTGGTGGCCCTGGGCTTGCACCCGGGCATGGAGATCCGGGTGATCGAACGCACCCCGGAGCGCATTCGCTATTGGGACGGTCTTGACGAGCACGTGCTGGCGCCGGTGGTGGCAACCAACGTCTCGGTGGTGCCCCTGCCGGCACAACAGGATGTGGCGCTCAGCGCCGCCGGTCGACTGAGCCATCTCAAGCTGGGGGAGAAGGCACAAGTGGTAAGCCTCTCCCACGCCTACCCTCGCCCCGAGCGCCACCGCCTCATGGATCTGGGCATCCTGCCCGGCACCGTCATCGAGGCGGAGATGACCAGTCCCGGCGGTGACCCCACCGCCTACCGGGTGCGCGACGCCCTCATCGCCTTGCGCCGGGAGCAGGCCGACTTGATCTTCACCACCCCCGTGGAGGAAGCTGCCTGATGTCATCAGACCCCCAATCGTCGGCCACACCTGCCTGTGAGACCTGCCCTGTCCACCACGCAACCAACCTGTCGAAACTGGGCGTCGACATGGAGGACTGGGACTTCGTGGTGGCCCTGGCCGGCAATCCCAACACCGGCAAGAGCACAGTATTCAACGCGCTGACCGGCCTCCGCCAACACACAGGCAACTGGCCGGGTAAGACCGTCACTCGCGCCGAGGGTGGCTTCGAGTACGGCGACCATCGCTATAAGCTGGTGGACCTGCCCGGCACATATTCGTTGCTGGCCACCAGCCTGGACGAGGAGGTGGCCCGCGACTTCATCCTCTTCGGCCAACCCGACGTGACCGTGGTGGTGGTGGACGCCACCCGCCTGGAGCGAAATCTGAACCTGGCGCTGCAGGTGCTCGAAATCACCGACCGGGTGGTGATCTGCCTGAACCTGATAGACGAGGCACGCCGGCACAACCTGCAAGTAGACGAACGCCGCCTGGCCCGTGACCTGGGCGTGCCGGTCGTGCCCACCGCTGCCCGCTACGGTGAGGGATTGCCAGAATTGTTGCAGGCCATCAGCGAGGTAGCTACCGGGCGGACGGTGTGCCAGCCTCATCGCATTCAAAGCGGCCCACCAGCGCTCAAACAGGCGCTGTCTCAACTGGTGGCCCAGATCGAGGCCGTCTATCCCGCCCTGCCCAACGCCCGCTGGGTGGCGCTGCGCCTGCTGGCTGGCGACCGCCGCATCGCCGAGGCCGTCAGCAAGGGAGAACTGGGCGACTTGAGCCGGGGGGACTCGGAGCAGGTCAGACAAACCGATCTCAGCGCGGAGGTGGCCTCGTGACCACTGTCAGTGACCCGCGTCAGGCTAGCGGGGAGGACATCCTGAAGACGGCCCAGGGACTGCGCTGGGAACTGGGCGGTGATGTGCACGAACAGCTGGTGGAGGCCATCTACACCGACGCCGCCCTCATCGCCGACCGGGCCGTCACCCGACCCGGCGAGGCAGATCGCCCTGACCTGGATCGCACCATCGACCGGCTGGTGACCAGCCGTATCTGGGGCTTCCCCATCATGCTCCTGTTGTTCACCCTGATCTTCTGGATCACCATCTCGGGCGCCAACGTGCCATCCAGGATGCTGGCCACGCTCTTCATGGACACAATCTATCCAATCCTGAAAAACCTGGCCGCCAGCATCGGCATGCCCTGGTGGCTGGACGGCCTGTTGATTGATGGTATGTACCTGGCAACCGCCTGGGTCATCAGCGTGATGCTGCCGCCCATGGCCATCTTCTTCCCCCTGTTCACGCTGCTGGAGGACCTGGGCTATCTCCCGCGCGTGACCTTCAACCTGGATAACCTGTTCCGGAAGGCCGGCGCCCACGGCAAACAATCGCTCAGCATGATGATGGGCTTTGGTTGCAACGCGGCCGGGGTGATTGCCACTCGCATCATCGACAGCCCCCGCGAACGGTTCATCGCCATCATCACCAACAACTTCGCTGTTTGCAACGGGCGCTGGCCCACGCTGATCCTGGTTGCGTCATTGTTCATCGGGGGGCTGGTGCCCGCCTACCTGGCCGGGCTGCTATCCGCCCTGGCCGTGGTGGCGGTGGCGTTGCTGGGGGTGCTGTTGACCTTCGTCGTGTCGTGGGCGCTGTCGAGGACCTGGCTCAAGGGCGAGGTATCCACCTTTAGCCTGGAACTGCCCCCCTATCGCCCGCCGCGCATCCTGCAAACCATCTACACCTCGATCATCGACCGCACCCTGTTCGTCCTATGGCGGGCGGTGGTCTTCGCGCTGCCGGCCGGGGCTGCCATCTGGCTTGGCGCCAACATCTACATCGGCGGGGTCAGCATCGCCGAACACCTGGTCAACTTCCTCAACCCACTGGGCATCCTGATCGGGTTGAACGGCGTGATCCTGGTGGCCTACCTCGTGGCCATCCCCGCCAATGAGATCGTCATCCCCACCGTGCTCATGTTGACCGTGCTCACCACCGGCCTGACCGGTGTGGGCGAGGGCGCTGGTGTGATGTTCGAACTCGATTCCCAGAGCCAGACGAAGGCGCTTCTCCTGGCCGGCGGCTGGACGCTGCTTACCGGCATCAACCTGATGCTGTTCAGTCTGATGCATAACCCCTGCAGCACCACCATCTACACCATCTACAAGGAAACCGGCAGCCGGAAGTGGACTGTTGTCTCGGCGCTGCTGCCGCTGGCGATGGGCTTCGTGGTCACCTTCTTCGTGGCCCAGGTGTGGCGGCTGCTGGGAGGGGCTGGCTGATGGTCAGCCGCCCCACAGACTCCGGAATCCGATGGATGAGATAGTGGACAGATTGGACGGAAGCCGTATAATGAGGGTATGATCATTTGAACGTTCATTCTTGACTCGTCTGAAAGAACGTCTTCTCACCGCAGAGCACGCGGAGTCCGCAGAGATTTCATAAGATTTTCTCTGCGCTCTCAGCGTTCTCCGCGGTGAATCCTCGCTTTTTTCAGTGGAGTCATTCTTGGATCGCTGCGCGTTCAATCGCATTTGTGATGTTCAACTGAGTTCTCTAGGAGGAGGGTGCAACATGTCAGAAGATAACGTCGAAAGGGTTCCCCACCAGGAACCGAAAACAACGGAGGTGAGCCAGCGCCAGCAGCAAGGTGCCGACAGAGAGACCGGGCGACACACGGGGCGCCACTGGGCGGTGACCCTGCTGATCATCCTCGGCTGCATCTTGCTGGCCGCCGCCAACGGGGCTTTCTGGCTGAGAGGCACGGTGCTCAGCACGAACCGGTGGGCGGCCGCGGTCGGGCCGCTGAGCCGGAACGAGGCGATCGCCAACACCGTGAGCGTGTACGTGGGCGGGGATCTGTTCGAGGCGGTCGACGTCACACTGATGGTGGAGGAAGCGCTGCCCGAGGAGGTCAAGGTCCTGAGCGGGCCCCTGGTCGGGGTGTTGCAGGACCTGGGCGAGGGGGCCGCGGCCACTGTGATCCAGAGCGATCAGTTCAACGCCGTCTGGGTGGCCGCCAACCGGGCGGCTCACACGGTAGTCATGGGCGCCCTGCGCGGCGGCGGTTCGCATTTGTACCTGAAGGAGGGCCAGCTCACCATCGACGTCAGCAACGTCCTCGATTTCGTCGAGGGCAGCCTGGATTTGCCGGCCTTGGGCCTATCCCCCGACCAGGACTGGGGCAAGTTCGTGTTGCTGCAAAGCGCTCAGGTCGCTAGAGTGCAGCAGGCTCTGGGCCTCCTTGACACGCTGGGCTGGCTGTTTCCCCTGGCGACGCTGGTCGCCTTCGTCGCTGCCTGGTTGGTGTCGCTGTGGCGGCGCCGGACCCTGCTGTGGATCGGCGTGGGGGGGGCCATAACAATGGTCCTGTCGCTGATTGTGCTCGCCCTGGCTGAACCGCTGGCCGTGGCTTCCATTGCCGACCCTCTCCTACGGACCGTGGCCGGCCAGGCCTGGGGCATCGTGCTGCGTGGTTTCGTCACCCAGACGGTCCTGTTGCTCCTCGTCGGCGTGCTCATCGCCGTCGGGGCGTGGCTGGCCGGTCCCCACCGGTCGGCGGTGGCCATCCGTACGGCGGTCGGCGAAGAGGTCGGCAACTTGAGGAAGGGATGAGGCCGGTTTTGTGCCGAACCAATAGAAGACACCACTGAAAAGGTGAGAAGATGCTTTTTTCAGACGAGTCATAGAAGAGGGTCTCTTGATTCCGCGCGTGACCTGAAAGAGGAGAGCAATCACATGACACGCATCGTCATCACTGGCCTGGGGGCCATCACTCCCATCGGCAACGACGTGAACACGTTTTGGACCCAGCTGACGGCCGGCGTCTCCGGCGCCGGTCCCCTCACCGCTGCTGACGCCGATGATTTCCCGACGCGTATCGCCTGTGAAGTCAAGGACTTTGACCCGACTGCAAGCATAGGCCGCAAGCTGGCCCGCCGCATCGCTCGTTCGACCCAATTGGCTCTGGTCGCTGCCCAACAGGCAATGGCTGATGCCAACCTGGTACTGGACGACCACAACGCCGCCCAGGTAGGCGTGGTGTTGAATACCGGCGCCGGGGGGATGAGCGAGGCGAGTGCCGACGTCCACGTCCTGCTGGAGCGTGGCCCGCGCGCTGTGAGCCCGTTCCACATCCCCCGGTTGATGGCCAATGCCCCGGCCTGCATCGTCTCCATTGAGACTGGCGCCAAGGGGCCCATCCTGGCCTCGACCCTGGACGGCGCCAGCGGCAGCTACGCGCTGCTGGAAGCCTATCACTTCTTGCAGCGGGGTGAGGCCCAGGCAATGTTGGCCGGAGGCAGCGAGTCCCTAATCACGCCTCTCCTCCTGGACGCTTTTGCCCGCGCAGAGCCGCTGTCATCTCGAAACGACGACCCGGCCGCCGCCTGTCGCCCCTTTGACGCCACCCGCGACGGCACTGTCTGCGGCGAGGGCGCGGCCGTGATGGTTCTCGAGACGGAGGAGCACGCCCGGCAGCGGGACGCTCGCATCTACGCTGAGGTGCTGGGCGGCCAGCTGACGGGCGACGCTCACCACATCAGCGAACCTGAGCCCAACGGGGATGGCGCAGCCCGGGCGACGCGGGGCGCGCTGCAGAGCACTGGCCTGGCCCCAACCGACGTGGACGTCATCTTCGCCCACGGCACCGGCCATCCCCTGAACGACGTCATAGAGACGAAGGTCATCGAGACCGTCTTCGGCGAGCACGCCCATCGGCTGGCAATAACGGCCACCAAATCCATGGTGGGCCACACCTTGGGGGCAGCCGGAGCCATCTCGGCCCTGGCCGCAGCCCTCACGCTAGACTGCGGCCTTATCCCGCCCACCATCAACTACACTACGCCCGACCCGGAATGCGACCTGGATTACGTGCCCAACGTGGCCCGGCAACATCCTTGCCGGGTGGCCATGGTCAATGCCTTCGGCTTCGGCGGGCAGAACGTGGCCTTGCTGCTGGGACGCTACCAGGGGGCTGATACGCCGGACCGGAGTTGAGGCGCGTGCGGCGCACTGCAATCGGGAGAATCGGGGAGATTGATGAGCGCGTGTAGCTGACGCCGCCACTGGTCGTGTTTGGCTATCCGAACTGTTATGCACCCCTGCACCTCCTTGCCGTGCTCCTCCTCCCTTCCGCACCTCTGCGCCTCTGCCCTTCCGCCCCTCTGCGCCTCTGCCCCTCCGCCCCTCTGCCCCTCCGCCCCTCCACTCCTCCGCCCCTCTGCACCTCCGCTCCCGTGCCCTGCACCCTCGCTGCTTGCGTGTCAGTCAACCCTTCATCAGCCGGACCAATGATTTGCGATGTAGATCAGTGACCGTGTGCATTTCATCCAACAACTGACCTCGCCCCTTATTGCTCACTTGTAGATACCGCGTCTTCATCACTCGTAGATACTTCCGTCGTTCATCAATCGCCATCTTGTCGTCAGTGGACATAGCTCCCCCAGTAACATCATCATTTGAAAGAACTATACCCTTTTCGGTAACATTTTACGTGAATGAATACGCTCCGTTGACAATGCGTCCACCTGATTGTATAATGTCTATGCTGGCGCCGCCTCGAT
>JAUVRU010000284.1 GCA_030597485.1 Anaerolineae bacterium | reverse complement strand
CTCGGAAGCATTGGCATCCGTATAATACGATTCCTCTTCCTCGGCTCCGGTTATCTCATCCAGTCCATAAGGAGGCACCACAGTGTGTGCCATCCCGTGGTAGTCGTACATACCAAACCCAGATTCTGCAATCAACAACCCGCCAGCCTCCACGAATGCCCGCAACACGGCGGCTGTCTCTGGTACCAATAATGGACAGAAAGGCACAATCACTACATCATACTGCTCTGGCAAGAGATGTTGAGGTAGAATAGTATCAGCCTTGAGGTCTGCTTCCCATACTGCGCGATAGTAGCCCACATGTGACTCTACCGAGGGTCCTTCATCTCCATCCATAGCGAAGCACATCAGTGGAATGTCCGAGTCAAACATCAGTGCCACTCGGGCTTCTGGCCTGTGCTCCTCAATGATGTCCCATTGGTCATTGATTAGCCGGGCCATACGTCCGGCTTCGCGGGCTCGATCGGTCATTCGCCCATTCCTGTCGATCAACCCCCAGCGCCGTCCCTCCATCCCCGTCACTTCCGACAGCCATTGCCAGTACATGATGGCTTTGGCTCCGTAGGCTACACACAGCCAATTCCACAACCGAATGTTGTTGGGTCTCATATAATCGATGGTCTTCAGACCGGTTCCCGCGGCGCCACCTCCCTCTATCTCACTGACCCACCACTCTTTGCCCCTTGCGCTACTACGAGTCAGGTCTAAGCGTTGGGCTGCATCAGCGGGCGTGGCCCCCCATCCCAGGGGAAACAGGGAGGTGGCCCACATGTCGCAGGCCTCTGCCATGCGATAGGGATCAGTGCCGTGCATAGTGTACTGTCGCTTGCCGATGGCTTCCATCTGGGCACCGTGTGGCAGTGTTTGCAGTTGGGTGAAATGGCTCATGATCGGTCGCGCGTGGCGATCTCCGGCCCGCAGCGCCTCATAGCGGAAATGGATCTGTTCTACCATGTCGTCCATAATGAAGCGACGCCAATCCAGCCAATCGGCATAGGTGCCGTGGGCACGTGGGGGATCGATCTGCTCCCAATCTGAGAATCGTCGTTCCCAGGCCTCATTCAGCGCCGCGACCGTGCCGTAACGTTGTTGGAGCCATCTCCAAAAAGCTGCTATTGTGTGAGCACAGTAACAAAACAGCCGTTCATCTTGCGTGGCCCACAATCGAGTCCCACGGGCAGGTTCAATCATTGGCTCGTTCCAACAATCCCATACTAACAATGATTCGTGCCGGTCAAGCTGCCGAGCCAGCTCAGTGAGAAAAACGCCGGCCTGCTTCCTAACCTCGGGGTGATCCAGGCACAGCCCGGGCCAGCCTCCCGCAGGTTGGGTCTGCATACCTCGCAAATACATCTCGTTGCCCAGAGCATTGACATATCGGCTGTCGGGATACTTCTGTTCCAGCCAGTATGGGGCGCTTTCCAGACTGGGGTTCACGACTACCTTTAACCCCAGCTCGTCACACGCGCACATGATTTCGTGAATCTCATCGAAATCGAATGCGCCCTCTTCCGGGTTGAACCAGGTCCACGTGGGCCAGATCTTGATGATGTTGAAGCCCACCTCCCGTGCAATTCGTTCCAGGTGCTGCCGCCGATCGGATCGTGGCGGGTTGGGTGGGCGATAGAATTGAGTACCGTAGTAGAAGGCGGTCATCTCCCGGCTCCTTTGGATCAGACGCTGTCTGGTTGATGATGCTCCGGGCTGTTTCCGATTCTGTGCAGCAACCGCCCGGAAACATCCTGCAAGTGGTACCTCATCGCCCGACCGGCAAGGTTGGCATCACCCTTCTTTATGGCTTTCACGATCTCATGGTGCTGGTCCAGCGAGAGCCGCGCCATGTCGGTGCTCTTCCTCAGGTCTTCCAGGATGCTCTGGTGCAGCAAACCGCGCAGGCTGACGATGGACTGTGACAGAATGCGATTGCCAGCAATCTCGGCCAACGTGGTGTGGAAATTGACGTCCATCTCAGCAAAAGCCGAGAGATCAGAGAGATGGTCCTCCATGTCCGCTAACCGCTGCTCTAGCAGCTCAACGTCATCCGATGTAGCCCGCTCGGCAGCCAGTTGGACTACGCCTGACTCAATCACCTCACGAGCCTCAACGATCTCCAGGTTACTATGCAGACCGGCCAGTGATGACCAGGTGATCGACCTGCCCAGGTAATCACCAGTGTGAGTGGCAACACAGGCGCCGTAGCCTTGTTTGGTCTCCACCAGGCCCAACAGCGTCAAGGCTCGCAACGCCTCTCGGACCGAGGAGCGTCCTACCGAGAACATCTCCATCAACTCGCGTTCTGGAGGCAGTTTGCTTCCCGGAGGCAATTCCCCTGAACCAATTGAGCTCACCAACTGCTGACAGATATCTTCGGTCAGGGTTGTCCTCTGCGCTGGTTTGAAGAAAGACTTGTTCATCGCAGTTTGCCTTTTCACATCTCGTAGTCTTGTCTGAAAACAACCCGATGAACGGGCTACCTCTGCCGATTCAGAATGAGTTGCTTCTCTTGCCTCACGTAAACATTAATCCGCTCAATGACATCAGGAGACACAGGCGTATCCGCTTTCTCTGAGAGCACCTCATTGACTCGTTCGTGGGCTCTTTCGACCATTGATTTCTCTGCCTGACGCTCGCCCCTGACGAAAAACTGGCCGAAGAAATGCTCATCCCGGCGCAGCCAAGACAAAGTGTGTGGATCAGTCAGCATGTCCCCGCTGTGCCCTATCCTTTCAATGACCTCCTGAGCCAAGGTTTCGGAATCGACTTGTATTCCGGCTATCAGGCGAGAGACGCTCTCCCATATGTCATAGTCAATGAGCAACTGCTCGTAGGACACGGTCATTGCGTCGTGCAGGTCCCCGCCAAACATGCCGACTGCCGATCCAGCGGCCATGCTGACCATCGTCGAGATGGCCTTCTCCACGCCACACTGGACATCGGGGACAGAAGCATCTGTGTAGTTGGCGGCATTGTAGGCCGGCAGCCCATAGTGTGTTGCCATAGAGGTGGTAGCGTTGGTCAGTACGTTGACTGCCGGTGCGGCCATGGAGAGATTGCCGGTTTTCAGATTGAGCGTCGGGGACGCGCCCCCGTAACCCACCGGAGTGCCGGGATTGAGAAGCTGTATGGCAGTGACGAGTGCCAACACCTCGGCCGTATGCTGGGCCACGGTCCCGGCCAGGGTGATCGGGCCGGATGCTCCGGCGATGGGCATCGCGAAGCAGTTTATGGGGGCTCCGCGCTCCAGGAGAAAGACCAGGCCGTCGCCTGTATCCCTGTCTATCGTCAAGGGTGAAGTGACGGCGATGCCACAAAGCAGCCACGTTTGCCCAGCGATCGATTCTCCGGTCGCCGCCTCTCCCAGTTCCACGTAGTAGCGCGCTGCCTCTGCGTTGATCGGATTGGCCACGATGTGCTTGTTTGTGTTCCGATAAACGGTGGCAATCGTCTCCAGATAGGTCAGTTCTTCCGCCACATCGCTGCAAGGGCAATCCACCTTGAAGACGATATGAGACTTGGGCAGGGAATCGCTCAAGCGAATCAGGTTAATTATGTCTTGTTTCTTGGGGAGACGTGGCTCTCGGTGTCCAAAATCAAGCACCCAATTCAACAGGACTCGGGCAATGAAGAAGGGCTGGTCGGCCGGGGATGGTAATGGGTTTCCGAGCAGGTCAGTCTGCCGCCACCGTTTGGGGGCTGCAGCCAGGGCATCGTTCACAGTCTGTGAGGGGAAACACACCGTCTGGCTGGCCTCATCGGAGGGAAGACCAGATTTTCGCAGGAGTCTGAAGAGTGAGGAACTCTTGACCTGAACCCCGACCTTCTCCAGTATGACCAATGCGGTCCGATTGATCATCTGGCGATCATCTTGACTCAGGACACTGAAGCGGACGCGCACAGAGCTGCCTCCGTTGGCACCGGCTCGTTCGAGGGTTTTCTGGTGTTACCGCACTGGTCGTTGAGTGCAAATGACAAGATGACAAGCAGGTTATCAGCTTGTCTGATATATTAGCACAGTTGTCTCTGTTTGTCAACACTCAATGGCCCAGGCACACGGAATGCAACCGGCTGCTGCAGGAGTATTCACTTGACACCCCACTGGGCCTCTGGTATACTTTGCGACCATCTGGAGGACCGTTCTGGACCACTGCAACCGGTGGGATCGCGCCTTTCTCTGACGCGTGAACCTGCCTCCCCCAGTGG
>JAUVRU010000533.1 GCA_030597485.1 Anaerolineae bacterium | reverse complement strand
CCCGCGAGGGCACTGTTGGAAAACTCCGGCTGAACAGCGTGACGGCGTCGCAGCTACCTCTACTGGCAGGGAAACGGGCCACGCTGAAACTTGCGGTGCAGGCTCCCACTCCGTGCTTTCGAAGCCAGGCGATTCTTCCAACAATATCTTTCAGGGGTTCACTACAGTCAGATCACGGCCGGGACCGGGATACAGGAGGTTCTCGTGAGCGTAGCAGAGCTTTTGGAATCCGTTCAGTTCGTGGTGGATAGCGAAGGCTAGAAACGGGCAGCCATTCTTGAGCTGTCAACATGGGAAACCGTCTTGACTTTGCTCGAGGACCTGGAGGACACAGAGGATCTGCGTCAGGTGCGCCAGGAGAGCGATGAGAGCCTCCCCTGGGAACAGGTCAAAGCCGACTATGGGCAGACTCACTTCTGATGTCAACCTACAGCATCCTGATCCGAGGCAAAGCGGCCAAGCAAATCCAACGCGGATAGGACTGGCAGTCCTGGTCACGAGTCCTCACCCAAGCTCAGCCAGTCCGACAGGGACAGCAAATTCTGGGGCAGAATCGCCAATGCAGGACTGCCAGTCCTTTCAGCGTGTCGTCGCGGCTGACTGTATGAATCGGGTGCACAGAACGGCAGCAGGATCAGTATACGGCCATCCGGTCTCCCGGAAAGCTCACGCCAGAATGTGGGTCCCATCCCACGGAACCAACCCTGAGCTCACTGAACAAGAGCCACACGCCTATTGGATTCAGTGAAATCTGTGTTTCAGTGGTTCAATGGCCTACCAGGACAGCCAGACCGGCAAGATGCCAAATGAATCGCAACTTGGACTAAGATATGTGGCCAACTGAGCAGCGTGCTGCCGAGCGGGCGGGAAACGCTGCGCATGCAAGCCTACCAGGGAATAGGGGTGAACCATGAGCAGAGGTCCTGGCAGGTGGCAACGTCGTATCCTCTCAGCAGTGGAAAAGGGCGAATGGGTCTATCTGGTGGACGTGCTGCCGGACGGCTACACCGTGTCCCAATACAACGCCCTGCAGCGTGCCGCCCGCACCCTGGCCGACGCCGGCAAGGTTGGCTGGTTCCACTACGTGTACGGCCTGAAGAAGGTGGTCGTGGGGCCACCGGGGCAGGGTAGACCAGGGCAGAGGCCCCCGGGATACAATGATAAACGTTGAGTAGACATAAGACTATTGCTCTCTCAACACTTAGAATACGAATTATGCCAGATATTCGGAACGCACCTGACCGTAAGTGTTGTGGTGAGGAGATCCAGCAAACACCACAACACTTAACCTGGGAATGACGACCAGAACGTCCCGCGTAGTCTGCGCCCGGGTCGGCAAACAGGGCGATAGCAGCGACGACGGGACCGCTGAATCGCTGCGCTGGCTGAATCCACTGCACGTCGATCCCTGTGGAGGAGCATTCTGCGGGTTTCAGTGCTTCAAAGGCCCCTCCCCATCCCGCCTTCCACTCATTGAAGACACCAGTCGAGACATCAGTCAAGACACTGTTGCTTGTACTCAGGAGGTTTCGCGACGTTTCGAGCTCACACACACAGCAGACTCGCCCCGTCAGTCCTGTCCGTCTTTGTCCCCCTGCTGATCCTCACCATATCGGCAGCTGGATGTGGTGGGCCAGCCCGGACGCGGGCTGGCGCCACCCATCAGCGGCTGGCAGATGGCATGGTGATGGTCTACGTGCCCGCCGGGGAGTTCGTCATGGGCAGCACCGATCGGGAGGTCGAAGAGGCGCTGGGCATCTGCAACGAGAAGTGGGGAGAATGCGAATGGGAGTGGTTCGAGGACGAGTACCCCGAGTACCACGTGGTGCTGGACGGGTACTGGATTGATAGATATGAGGTGAGCAACGCCCAGTACCGCCAGTGTGTGGAGGACGGGTCCTGCCAGGCGGCGGCGGCGTGTGACTGGAGAGAGCCACCTGATGAAGATTCATCCAGGCCGGACCATCCGGTGGTGTGCGTGAATTGGGAGGATGCGCGAGATTACTGTGAATGGACCGGCGCCCGGCTGCCCACTGAGGCGGAATGGGAGAAGGCGGCGCGGGGGACCGATGGTAGGGTGTATCCCTGGGGCAACCGGTTCGATGGCAGCCGGGCCAACTACTGCGACGCCAGCTGCGACCTTGATTGGGCAGACAGTGACGCAGACGACGGGTACGCCAGGACAGCGCCGGTGGGCAGCTATCCCGATGGGGCCAGCCCATATGGAGTGCTGGACATGGCCGGCAACGTGTGGGAGTGGGTGGCGGATTGGTACGATGAAGACTATTACAGTCCCTCGCCAGGTGCCAACCCTCAAGGGCCGGATTCGGGGCAGAATCGGGTGGTGCGCGGCGGTTCGTGGATCAACGATACCAACGCCGTGCGGGCCGCCAATCGGGGCCGGGACAACCCAGAGGGCAGGCACAGCCACGTCGGATTTCGTTGCGCCAGGACCGAGAAGTGATGTTGTATGGCAAGCGTTCGGTTCCCAAGCAATATCATCCGCGTTCTATTCAGGGCGTGGCTGAACGGTTGCGTCCCCGATCGAGCTCCGCTATCGAGTGGTTAACCAGCTCTTGACAGACCTTGGATTCTGTTCTATACTTTTGTTGATCGCGTGTACCTTTGTGT
>JAUVRU010000379.1 GCA_030597485.1 Anaerolineae bacterium | reverse complement strand
CGCAACTGGCGCGATGAGGGGGAAGAAGGGGTAGAGGACAATCACCCCGTGGTAGCGGTGACCTGGGACGATGCGGCCGCCTATTGCGAGTGGTTGGGCAAGCGGCTGCCCACCGAGGCTGAGTGGGAGAAGGCGGCTCGGGGCGATGTTGGGCGCGCGTTCCCCTGGGGAGAGGACTGGGATCCTTCGAAGGCCAACGTGAAGGAAACTGGCCTGCGGGGCACGACGGCGGGGGGTAGTTTTGGTGCCGGTGCCAGCCCGCACGATGTTAACGACGTCACAGGCAACGTATGGGAGTGGACGGCGGACTGGTACCTGCCGTATCCGGGGAACACCGCTGAGGATGCGTACTACGGCGAGAAGTTCCGGGTGACGCGCGGTGGTGGTTGGTTTGACGAGGAGGCCCAGGCGACGACGTTCAACCGTAACGCGGCCGATCCGCTGAAGACTGCCAACGACGATCTGGGTTTCCGCTGCGCTCGTTAGCCTCGAGCGGGCGGACGATTAAGGACAGGCTATGAGCGTTCGGCGCGCGTTTGCGTTTGCCCTGGGTGGGTTGAGCGGTCTTGCCCTGGCCGCAGCTGCTGGGGCGTCGGCCCGTTTCTATGCGGGCCGGCGCTGCGCAGACCGGGTTTGGGCCGCTAGCCGCTATCCCCAACTTGGCGGCATGGGCGCGGTGGAGCGCCTTACCATCCTGCCTCTGATTGATTGGTACGCTGCAAGCGAAGACCTGGCCACCGAGCCGGGCGTCGCTTACCTGGTCCGCGCCGACGACACCACCATCCTGTTCGATGTGGGCTACAATCAAGGGGCGGAGCACCCGTCCCCGCTGTTGCGCAATATGGCCGCCCTGGGTGTGGATATCGCTGGTGTTGACGCATTGGTCATCTCCCACGCGCATGAGGACCATCAGGGTGGCTCGTCGCATATGCGGGGCTGCACCTATGCTCTCTCAGGCCAGCCGGTTGATCTGAAGGGTATCCCAGCTTACGTGCCTGTCTCCCTTTCCAACCCCACGGCAGAGTCAATCGTCGTGGATGCCCCGCGTGTCATCGCTCCCGGTGTCGCCCGCACGGGCCCTATCCCCCGGCAGCTCTTCTTCTTGGGCTGGACGCTGGAGCAGTCATTGGCGGTCAATGTGAAGGGCAAGGGTATCGTGCTCATCGTCGGCTGTGGTCATCCCACCCTGCAACGCATCGTGGACCGGGCGGAGATGCTCTTCGATGAACCCATCTATGGCCTGGTGGGAGGGCTGCACTACCCGGTGACGGCGTCGAGAGAGCAACTGTTTGGTCTGTTGCCAGCCCAGCGTTTGATGGGCACGGGAAAGCCCCCTTGGGATCCGATCAACCGGCAGGATGTAGAGACCGCCATTGGCTATCTGGAACGCCGCCAGCCTGGATTGGTCTCACTGTCGCCGCACGATAGCTGCGACTGGAGTCTGGATGCCTTTCGGACAGCGTTCGGCCAGGCATACCAGGACTTGCTCGTGGGCGAGGAAATCGTCATCCAATAGGTGCCTGTTGGGAGTATGTCTGCCTCCTGGGTGTGCGTTCTGGTTCGTTGACCGCTCTGCGCGACGGTCGTCCCTGGCCCGGCGAACGGACAGGCGCGTTGGATCCGGCCGCTGCGACCGCGTAGCGCATGGCTCTCCAAAAAAGCGTTTGACATTCTGTTGCACCTTTGGTATACTCGCTCCAATTTGCTGGTTACCGGACGGACTTCCCGACGGATCCGTCCAAGGGTCTGAGTCCCTTCACAGGATTTGGGTCTTCTGATCGCAGCGCAGTGCCCTCCGGTGGCTTGCTGTTGGTCTCGCATCGGCGTAAGGGCAGGAAGGAGGATTTGCTATCGAGCGAAGGTCCCTGTTTTCCCCGTTGGTCTATGATGTGTCGTTTCAGTCGGATTGTCCCAATCATGAAATGAGAATGAGGAGGAGGAACTTGATCATGCTGAAGAAATGGTTTGGTTTGTTGATTCTGGTTTCGCTGGTCCTGACCTTGGTGCCGGCGGCGGCGTTTGCCGCTCCACCGCTGCAAGAGGCCAATGTATACACCGTCCAGAAGGACGATACGTTGTCGGTTCTGGCAGACAAAGAGTATGGCAACTTTCTGGCCTACCCAGCTGTCGTGTATTACACCAACCAGGCAGCCAAGACTGACAGCAACATCACCAAGATTGCTGACCCCCACGCGTTGGAAGTTGGTGATGTGATTGTGCTGCCCACCGCTGACCAGGTGGCAGCCTACCTGGACGGCGAGCGCATCGGCCCGGCCGAGGGCGACGCTGCTCCTGACGACCCCTGGGGCGTTGTGACCATCGGCCCGGATGAGCCGATCCGGGTGGGCTTCGCCGCTGGCCTCAGTGGCGCCGGCATTGACGTGCTGGGCATTGATGAGCAGCGGGGCGCGGAATTGGCCAATCTCGCTCGCCCCACGGTGGCGGGCCACGCGGTGGAGTTGGTGGCCGAGGACGCGCTGTGTTCTGGGGAGGGGGGCACGTCGGTAGCCACCAAGATGGTGGCTGACCCCACGATTGTGGCTGTGGTAGGCCATATGTGCTCCAGCTCTTGTATCCCTGCCTCGGATGTCTACGACAAAGCTGGCTACACCATGGTCTCTCCCAGCTGCACCGCGATTGTGTTCAGCACCCGAGGCTTGGCGGCCGTGAACCGGGTGTGCTGGAGCGATGACATCCAGGGTCCGGCGGCGGCGGCCTTTGTCTATGATGTGTTGGGGGCAACGAAGATGGCCACCATTCACGACGGCAGCCCCTATGGCGAGGGCTTGGTGGCTGAAACTGCCGAGGCGTTTGAGGCGCTCGGTGGCACCGTGGTTGCCCAGGAAGCAGTATCTGTGGGTGATACCGACATGCGTCCGCTGCTGACCAAGATTGGCGTGGCCGGGCCTGAAATCATCTACTTCGGCGGCTTCGTGGCTGAAGGGGCCTTCCTGGCCACCCAGCGTGGCGACGTAGGTATGGAAGACGTGATCTTCATGGGCGCTGACGGCATCAAGGCTAGGGACTTCATTACCGCCGCTGGTGATGCAGCTGAGGGCACATATAACAGCGCTGCCGACCTGGCTACCGCCGGTCCTGGCCTGGCCGATTTTGTGGCCAATTATGAGGCGGCCTACGGCGAGGCGCCGCCGGCTCCCTTCCATGCCCACGCCTATGACGCCTACAACGTGATCCTGGACGCCGTCTATGAAGCCGGCGTGCTGGGTCCGGACGGCACCCTGTGGGTGGGCCGCAAGGCTTTGAACGACGCGGTGCGAGCCACCAGTGGGTATCAGGGCCTGTCAGGCGTCATCACCTGTGACGCCAACGGGAACTGCGGTCTCGGCCGTGTGGATATGTTCAAGGTTGTCGATGGAGAGTTCGTGGCTCAGTAGTGAGACCAGGTAACAACCTACAACCTACCGGGCATGCCCCGAGTTTGCAGGCCGGGATTGGGAGGTGTTTGATCTGTTCTGTCCCTTAAACCCCCGATCCCGGCCGGAATGCCCCGGTGTACTCCAAAGTTGCCACTGGATCCAGGACGTGATGGGCATCATCACCTGCGACGATGTCGGTGACT
>JAUVRU010000094.1 GCA_030597485.1 Anaerolineae bacterium | reverse complement strand
CTCGTCAGGCCGGCCAGAATCCCCTAGAAGCAGCGACAGAGGCTCTGGACGGCTGGCTGTTGTTTGAGGGTACGATTGCTCGCCGGGAGGGGGAGAGTCGCGATGGGTACATGTTCGGCACTAGGTACGTGGAGGGCATAGGGGACTTCACGGGACACAAGTTCAAGATATGGCTCCAGAACGAGAACCACATCACCTGGCTCGATGACGAACCCTATGTGACCAGCCCGGACCTGGTCATGGTTGTGGACCAGACTAGCGGGGAGCCGTACGTCAACACCGATTTGCCCGAAGGGGGAAAAGTCGCTATTCTTGGGGCCAGGATCGACGACCGTTATCGAACTGAGCAAGGTCTTGCGGCTCTGGGTCCGGCCCACTTCGGGTACGATTTGCCTTACCGTCCCATTGAGACCCTTGTCACTTAGCACCGGTGCCGGGGACACAGTGTCCCGTCTTTCCCCCAGAGGCGTCCAGGGTGGGACACGCTCTGGGAGAAGGAGACCATTCAGGGAGGCCCTATCAAAAGGAGGTGAGGCCAGGAGAACCACCACAGTCAGGCAGATCATTGTGTAAGTTGTATGCCCGGTATCGTCTCGCAGAGCGCGGGTCTGGCCAGCCAGACCATTGAGAGGATACCGCTCCACTCCACTGTATGAATAAGGACAGAAAAGGAGATCAAAGTGCACAGGAAATCACATCGCGCACCACGTGTATTGAGCTTGCTGGGGGTGGCCATCTTGTTGTCGATGCTACTGCCGCTGGCTGCCGCGGCCGCACCACCGGCGCAAGACATCTCACCGGTACCGTGCGCCAACGAGTACACCACGCAAGCTGACGACTCGTTGAGCAAGATCGCGGAGAAGTATCTGGGCAACGTAATGGCATACCAGGCCATCATGGTGGCCACCAACCGAATGCATGCTGAGGACGACTCGTTCCCAGAGATAGACGACGCTGATGCCATCGAGATCGGTTGGAAGATCTGCATCCCCAGTGCCGAGGACGCCGAAGTGCTGCTGGCACCACCAGCGATAGCTGAGGATGAGGCCGACACGGTGCTCATCGTGGCTGTCCCTGGCGACCTGGAAGGCTGGGACCCGGCCACCGCCACCTACTTCACCGCCAACGAGATGATCCAGACTCTGTATGACCGGCTGTTGGAATATGAAGTGACCGAGGACGATCAAGGCAGACCGGTAGCCGACACCACCAAGTTCAAGGGCATGTTGGCCGAATCGTGGAGCGCCTCAGACGACGGCCTGACCTGGACCTTCAACCTGCGCCCGGGTGTGAAGTTCAGCAGCGGGAACGAGCTGACCGCAGCCGACGTGGAGTACTCGTTCGACCGCGCGTTGAACATGGGCAAGGGCATCCAGAACATGATGCTGGGCTTCGCCGGCATCACGGACCCGGCCCAGACTGTCGTCGTCGACGACTACACCTTCCAGTTCGTGCTCGAAGAACCCAACAACTTGCTTCTGCACATCCTCACGTTGGGACCCAACGCCCCCATCATAGACTCCAAGGTGGTCGAGGCGCAAGTGACCGAGGACGACCCCTTCGCCGAGAAATGGCTCAGGAACCACGTCGCTGGCAGCGGCCCCTACATCCTGGACAAATACGAGCCCGGCAATCAGGTGGTCTACGTCGCCAACGAGAACTACTGGAAGGGTGCGCCCGAGCTGAAGAAGGTCATCTACAAGACTGTGCCCTCTGCCCAGGATCGCATCCTGCTGCTGCTGAGCGGTGCCATCGACATGGCCTATGACGTCCCGGGCGTGGACCTGACCACCACGCTCAAAGATGCCCCAGGGATCCAGATCATGCACTTCCCGGTCCCGTCAACGACTGTGTTCTTCACCAACAACACGGTCGCGCCCTACGATGACGTCACGGTTCGCAAGGCGCTGTGCTATGCAGTACCCTACGATGCCTTGATTGACAAGGTGCTCTACGGGCTGGGAACCCCCTCGGCAGGTCCGGTGGCCAATGGGGTGGCATATCAGAAGGACGTCAACGAATGCACCTACGACATTGAGAAGGCCAAGGCGCTGCTTGCCGAGGCAGGTCTGTCGGACGGGTTTGACATGACCCTGACCTACCGCGAGGGCCGCCCGGAAGAGGAGATGACGGCTGTCTTCCTGCAGGCCGAGCTGGCCAAGCTCAATATCAACGTCGAGCTGGAGAAGATCCAGACAGCTGCCTGGTCTGAACGGCGCAGTGCCAAGACCATCACCGCTGGCCTGGACGGGTACACCCCCTACGCCCCCGATCCCACGTACGTGATGAATTTCTGGTACGTGACGGACGGGATTCTGAACACCTGGGTGTACTCCAACCCGCGGGTCGATGAGCTGACGTCTATAGCAGTTGTGGAGCCTGACGCCGCCAAGATCCAAGCATCCATGGAAGAGGCGCAGGACATCATCGGCGCCGAGCAGCCGGTAACCTGGCTGTTCAACCCATACTGGAATGTCGTCATGGGAGACAACGTCCAAGGTTACGTCTTCTACCCCGACCGGGCCACGCGCCACAACGTACTCTACAAAGACTAGGCCCGTCGAATCACCCCTGGTCCGGCCTTCGGGCCGGGCCAGGGATACCTCCCCGCTCAGGAGAAGTGAATCAGACATCAGGCAAATCCTCTGGAGGCTCTGGGTGTAGCTACAAGTATTCCAGCAGAGTCCGGGTGCTTTCAGCCGGTTTCAGCCTCCGGGAGACTCCGGCTTGTGTCTGATTTGTCTGATGCCAGTTGGTCTCTCAGTCAGCTAGAGGGTAGCTAATGCGTTTGCTGATTTACATTGCACGACGGTTGTTGCTCTTGATCCCCACGTTGCTGGGGGTAACCATCGTCTGCTTCTCCCTCGTTCGGGTGCTGCCGGGCAACCCGGCCTATTTCATCCTGGGTCCCTATGCCACCGAAGAGGACATCGAACAGGTCAAGACGGAACTGGGGCTGGATAAACCGCTCTATCAACAGTACGTGATCTATCTCAATGACATCCTTCACGGTGATCTGGGTTATGCCTGGCATACATCCCAGCCTGTGGCCGACGACCTGAAACAGCGGTTTCCCCTCTCTATAGAGTTAGCCACCATCGCTCTAATTATCACGTTGATTGTGGGCGTGCCCTTGGGCGTGGTTTCTGCCGTCAAACGGGGTTCGTGGGTTGATAACGTCGCTCGTGTTTTGGCGGTCACAGGCGTCTCTATGCCTATGTTCTGGACTGGACTGGTGTTGATCTATTTCTTCTTCTTCAGACTGCGATGGGCTCCGCCGCCGATGGGCGTACTGGACGTGCTCATGGAGCGCCCCCCTACGGTTACCGGCATGATCCTGGTGGACAGCATCATAGCCGGCAATTGGGAAACCTTCGGCTCTGCGATATCCCATCTGATCCTGCCGGCCATCACGCTGGCTCTGCCCATGATTGGTTCGATCACGCGCATGACGCGGTCCAGCATGGCAGAAGTGCTTCATTCGGATTACGTGAGAACAGCAACCGCCTTCGGGCTACCGCGCCGGACCGTCATCTATCGTGACGCCCTGCAGAATGCGCTTCTGCCGGTAGTGACCATGATCGGTGTCTTGTACGGTTTTGCCCTGGGAGGCACCGTGCTGATCGAGATGATTTTTGGTCTCACCGGAATGGGCAGCTATTCTTTTGGCTCGATCATGAACATGGACTATGCCGGCGTGCAAGGCGCCGTTCTGATGGTTGCGGTTATTTTCGTGATGATCAACCTGTTGGTCGATATCTTGTACGCATTCATTGATCCCCGGATCTCATATGGGTAGGCAGGGACACTATGACCACGATGGATGATGCGGCGCCGGCTGACACCGGCCGATCATGGTGGGGAGCCCGATTGTGGGGGCGGCTGGAATACCCGGCCTATATCATTCGCCGCAACCCGGTGACTCTCTTCGGGTTCTCCGTGATCGTGCTGCTGGTGATCATCGCGCTGGCCGCACCATTGATCGCCACTCACGATCCGCTCGCGGTCTCTCCCGCCAATGCTCTGGAGCCCCCTTCCCGCCAGGCCCTGTTCGGCACCGACCAGTATGGGCGAGACGTCTTCTCGCGCATCATCTACGCCACCCGACTGGACCTCTTCATCGCTCTGACCTCAGTGGGCCTGGCATTTGCTGTTGGCACAGTGCTCGGCGCCCTGGCCGGCTACTTCGCAGGGCTGGCAGACAATCTCCTCATGCGCCTGGTTGACGTCATCATGGCCTTTCCCCCGTTCATCCTGGCGATGGGCACAGCGGCAGCGCTGGGCGCGGGCACCGCCAACATCATCTATGTGGTGGCGCTCATTCAGGCCCCCATCTACGTGCGGTTGGCACGCGGTGAGATACTGTCGGCCAAAGAGAGACCCTATGCTGAAGCCGCGCACACGATGGGCAACTCACCATTGCAGGTGATATTCATTCACTTGTTACCCAACTGTGTTCCGGTGCTTCTGGTTCAGGTGGCCGTCAACTTGAGCTGGGCGATATTGAACGCCGCCGGCCTGAGCTTCATTGGTCTGGGGGTACGCCCACCCACACCGGAATGGGGCGGGATGATCAACGAAGGAATGGCGTTCATGTTGTCCGGTCATTGGTGGCTGTTCTTCTTCCCCGGCCTGGCCATCGTCATCACCATCCTGGCCTTCAACTTGCTGGCCGACGGATTGCGCGACGTGTTTGATCCCAGGCTCAGGTGGTGAACATGACAAGACTGCTGGAAATCAGGGACCTGAAAACCTATTTCTACCTGCGGCGTGCCGTCGTCAGGGCGGTTGACGGTGTGTCATTCTGGATGGACCCTGGAGAGATGGTAGGCCTGGTGGGTGAGTCAGGCTCGGGCAAGTCCGTGACTGCCCTGTCTGTATTGCGCTTGATCCAGATGCCAGGGCGCATCGTTTCCGGCGAGATCTTCTTCCAGGGGCGAGACCTGCTCGCCATGCCCGAGGCCAAAATGAACAGCACCGTGCGGGGGCAGGCCATCACCATGGTCTTTCAGAATCCCCGTTCTTGCCTCAATCCAGTCCTCACGGTCGGCAAGCAGATCTCGCGCGTGTACCGGACGCACAAAGGCGTTTCCACCGGGCAGGCAAACGACCGCTCCCTGGGACTTCTGAAACTGGTTCAGATTCCGGACCCCGAGCGCGTGATGAGACGCTATCCTCACCAACTCAGTGGCGGCATGTGCCAGCGGGTTATGATCGCTATGGCACTCATCTGCCAGCCACAACTGGTGATCGCTGACGAACCAACCACTGGGCTGGACGTCACCGTTCAGAGCCAGATTCTCAGTCTCATGCGCGACCTGCGCAGTCAGACCCAGGCCGCCCAGCTTCTGATCACGCACGACTTGGGCGTTGTGGCCGAGACCTGCGACCGAATCGTGATCATGTACTGTGGCAAAGTCGTGGAGACAGGCTCGGTGCAGGATGTCTTCCAGCAGCCAACTCACCCATATACTGCTGCCCTACTCCACTCCGTGCCGGACGTCAGAAAGGACTTCCGAACCACGACAATCCCCGGCACCGTGCCCGACGCCAGGGACCCACCTTCAGGCTGCCGCTTCCACCCGCGATGCACCGCCTGCGCAGATATCTGCCGGGTGGAGGAACCCCCGCTGATCCAGATTGGCCCTAGCAGAGAGGTGGCGTGCCACCAACGGTTGGGGGGATAACGAGCAAACCAGGCGTGTCGCCTGCATAATCTAACTGACGCCAACCACACCCAGAAGGGACTGCGTCAGGCCAAGATCAAGGAGAAAACCGTCATGGAAGAGATCGTACACTTCGAATACCCGGCTGGCCTGGTGGAAGACAAAGTCATCGTGATCACCGGCGCCGGCCACGGCCTGGGCCAGCATATGGCTCTGGGCCTGGCACATTTCGGCGCTGACATCGTGGCCTCCAGCCGCACGCTGGAGGAATGTGAAAACGTCGCCGAAGAAGTGCGCAAGATGGGACGTCGAGCACTGGCGCTGCGAGTGGACGTCACCAACCTCGAAGACCTCCAGATGCTGGTTGACGAGACGATGAAGGAATTCGGCCGCATCGACGTGCTGATCCACAACGCCGGAGCCGGACGGCTCAAGGACGCGATCGATACCGATCTGGAGCACTACGAGTTCCACGAGAAGCTGAACCTGCGCAGCACCTTCTTCCTGAACCAGTACGTGGGCAAGGTGATGATCCCGCGTAAGAAGGGCAAGATCGTCAACATCTCCTCCACCTCCGGCTTGCTGGTGCGCCCCGGGGGCGGGCTGGCCGTCTACGCAGCCACAAAGGCCGGTGTGATTCTGCTCACAAAGTCGTTGGCGGCGGAGTGGGCTCAGCATGGCATCACCGTCAACTGCATCGCGCCGGGACAGTTTCGCACACCGATGGCCCGCGTGGTGACCACGTATCCGGAACGACTGGCCAAGTCACTGAGTGTGATTCCGTTGGGGCGCATCGGCGAGGCGCCTGACATCGTCGGGCCGGCGCTGTTCTTTTCGTCTGACCTGTCTGATTACGTGACCGGTCAGACGCTGTTTGTCGACGGCGGGCGGACGGTTCTGTAGGCCCACACCGCCCAGCCACAATGATAGGAGGAAGTGAAAGAAATGGCGATTCAGGACATGTCACCGGAGGAAATCCAAAACGCGATTGACACCGGGTATCGAGCGGCAGCCATCGTGTTCAAGAGCGCGGTTGAGGTGCTCGAAGAGCGATACGGCAAGGAGGAAGCCCACCAGGTGGCCGACGAGATCGTCCGCCGCAAAGCGCAGGCCGCTGGCGAGATAGCCACCAGCAAATTCGGTAAGGGCGGGTTCGAAAACCTGACGGAGGCGCACAAGGCTGGCTTTCCCAATATCAACATCCTGGAATTCAGCCCCACCCGTTACGTCATTCGCGATAACCGCTGCCCCATTGTCGAGGCCTGGCGCCAGGCCGGCTTGAGCGACGAGCGAATCAAGGAACTGGGAGATCTGTATCGCTGGGGTGACCTTTACTTCGCCCAGGTATTTAACCCAAAGATCCAGCTCGAGTTCCAGGGGCGTCTGGCCGAAGGCAAGCCATTCTGCCAATGGGCCTTCACTCTGGATCCAGACTGAATCAACAGGAAAGCACCGGTATGTCCGAACCTTTGTTGAGAGT
>JAUVRU010000455.1 GCA_030597485.1 Anaerolineae bacterium | reverse complement strand
GCTACGCCAGACAGGAATACAACCAGAAGTAGCCAGAATGAGCTGGCAAGGGCTATTGCCAGGCCCGTGCACCTCGAACTCGTGGTGATTCCGGTTGCCCAAGTGCTGGCCGATTGGCCCAACTGCTCTCGCAGGTCCTTGGGCCAGTAGCCCGACACGCCCCAGTCGGGTCAGAATCTTGACATCGCATGGAGATTGACGATAATTACCTGGTATCCAGATTGCTAACCATGATGCACCATCGTGGCCACTTGATGAAAGGGGTGCAGAGTGTACGCGTTTTTGCGGAAGCTACAGCACATACGTAGCGGGCGACAGCCACTGCGCTGGTTCTGGGTCATCGGTATGCTGTTCTTGCTGCTGCCGATGGCAGCCTCGGCCGCACCGACAGCGCAGGAAACGTCTTGTGCAACGGAGTACACTACCCAATCTAACGACTGGCTGAGCAAGATCGCCGAGAAGTACCTGGGCGATCCTACAACGTTCCCGGCCATTGTGGCTGCCACCAATCAGATGCACGGGCAGGATGCGACCTTCGCCGAAATCGTCGATCCCGACATGATTGGCGTGGGCTGGAAGATATGTATTCCGGACCTTGAGTCTGCTCAGGAATTGCTGGTTGCCTCATCCCCGCAGCCAACTGCTCCTGCCCAGGAAGGAAGCAAGATCACGGTGACAGATGCCCTGGGAAGGGACGTCGTGTTCTCTCAGCCGCCGGAGCGCGTCGTCGTCGCCGGCAGAGCAGTCCGCATCACCGCGGGTGCACTCTTCGCGTTCCCAGAGGCGAAGGAACGGGTTGTGGCCCTTGAGGGTCGCACCCCGGCAGTCACAGACTTCATTTCCCTTCTGGATCCCGAGTTCAGCGAGATGTTGCTCTTCGAACGGGATGTCGGGCCAGAACAGATCGTGACTGCACACCCTGATGCCGTGGTTCTCAAGAGCTATATGGCCGATAAGCTAGGCACTCCCCTGGAACAGCTGGACATCCCGGTTGTCTACGTGGACTTTGAAACACCGGAGCAGTATTTCGACGACATCGCTACTCTTGGGCAGCTTTTCGGGAACTCTGAGCGAGCAGACGAGATCAAGGCATTTTACCAGACACGGTTGGACCGGATTCACCGCTCGTTGGAAGGGCTGGCGGACGAACAGAAACCCAGCGTCCTGGTGCTGCAGTACAGCGACAAAGGTGGGGAGGTGGCGTTCCAGGTCGCTCCATCTTCTTGGATCCAGACGACCCTGGTGGAGTTGGCTGGTGGCACTCCGGTGTGGAAGGAGTCCGCACTGGGGAGCGGATGGACTATCGTGGGTTTTGAACAGATCGCGGCATGGACCCCAGACACGATCATGATTGTCTCCTACGGATCCGATCCCGGCAGTGCTGTTGCCACGTTGAAGGACGATCATCAGTGGCAGGCACTTGCATCAGTGCAGGGGGAACGACTGTATGCTTTCCCCAAGGACACCGGCGTATACAGCTGGGACCAGCCTGATGTTCGCTGGATTCTGGGGCTAACCTGGTTGGCGGCAAAGCTCCACCCCGATCATTTTCCTGATGTGGATATGATCCAGGAGGTGTATGCATTCCACGAGCAGCTGTACGGCCTGGACAGGGCTGCTGTGGAGGCGAGTATCCTGCCTACGTTGCAGGGAGACGTGGAGTAGGAAAGCCTCAGATTGCCGGCGGAAGACAAGCGACAGGAACGTTATTGCCGCCAGGGGACTCCAGTTGTCCGCCTCGCTGGCTGCCGGCTTGAGCTGACCATAGGGGCAGGAGAGAGGGACATTCATCTCAGGAATGCAGATCCTCGCCCGTTGCCTTCAGAATCTCCGGCTCTTACAGTGAAACAGGATAGCATGGTACTGACACTATCTGCAAGACGTCACCTCATTGCCCTGACACTCGCTCTGCTGTTCGTCCTGTTCCTATCGCTTCTTTGGGGACGTTACCCCTCTCTCGGCTTCACGTCGCCGTCCGTTCTCTGGCAAGACCCGTTGGCCCAGCGACTGGTGGTCATTCTGCGGCTGCCCCGCGTGCTGACGGCGTGCCTATTGGGGATGTCACTGGCAGCGTCGGGCACGGTCCTGCAGATGGTCTTTCGCAACCCGCTGGTTGAACCTGGTTTTCTGGGCGTGTCGCAGGGGGCCGCGTTTGGAGCCGCCATCGCCATCATCTTCCTGGGAAATCTGGCTCTTGTCATCCAGGTCTGCTCCATGCTGTTTGCATGCCTGGGTGTGGCTCTGGCTTACCTGTTGGCCCGTCATATCCGCTTCGGCGGCTGGGTTCTCCGCCTGGTGCTGTCGGGCATAGCCGTTTCTGCCATGTTCTCCTCTGGCGTGGGGATGCTCAAATATCTGGCCGATCCGCTCACCCAACTGCCTGAGATTGTCTTCTGGATGCTTGGAGGACTGTGGGCAGTCACCTGGTTTGACTTCCTGTCCGTCTTGCCCATTGCCGTCCCCTGTCTCGTGATCATCTTTCTGATGCGTTGGCGTCTCAACCTGTTGTCCATGAGTGATGCGACGGCCTTCTCCCTGGGCGCCAGCCCCACGCGAGAACGGGCTCTGATTCTGGTGGCTGCGGTGGGTGCCACCGCCGCTCTGGTGTCTGTTGCCGGTGTGGTCGGATGGGTTGGGCTGATCGTGCCCCACATTGCCCGCCGCCTGACCGGAACGAACGCCCAGAAAGCACTGCCTGCTTCCATGCTTATCGGTGGCATTTCCACCGTGATCTGTGACGACGTGGCTCGCACCCTGTTGGCCGGAGAGATCCCGCTCGGAATCATCACCTCCCTGGTAGGGGCGGTTCTGTTCATCACGCTGATGACGAGCAGCAATCCGTGGTTACGCCGATGAGCGCGGATCGCACATCTGGTGAGGCCAGTCTCGGTGGGGGGAATGGGATGATCTCCCTGTACGATGTGCGATTCACCTATCCTGGTCAGAGCAGGACTATACTCCACGATTTGCGGCTCGAGATTCCCCGTGGCGCCATCACTGCCATTCTGGGACCCAACGGCAGCGGCAAGACAACTCTCCTGCATCGCATCCGGGGCAGGCGTTCTCCGCAGCAGGGGAGGATTGAACTGGCCGGTCGGCCACAGAACAGCTATACGCGCCGGGAACTGAGTCGATTGGTG
>JAUVRU010000106.1 GCA_030597485.1 Anaerolineae bacterium | reverse complement strand
TATATTTTTGACGTACTTGTTTGGCGTCAAGTAGGGGCGGCCTGGGGCGGGCCCAACGAGGGCGGGTTTCCCAAAGCTCGCTGTACTTCGGTGAGGAAGTCCAGGATAGCACCGTTTCTCTGATGACAGGTGGCCAGCACGCTCGACAAAATGGCAGGCGTCTCGGCCCCCTCATCTGTGCGATTGCAGCCCGTTGTCTTGCGGGTGATTACGGCTGGTCGCAGCTGGCGTTCTGCCTGGTTGTTCGTCGCATCCCACTCATGGAGTTGGGCTTCTAACTCGGCAATGTGCTGATCAGGTGAAATCATTTGGGCGGTGTCCGGCGAAGAGTATGTCTTGGTCACAATGAAACTCATTATGCCACCATTAGGCCAGATTGTCCAGCGGGCAGCCGACAGCGGACTGTCCCCACGGGCGGGCTACTTGAACGCCAAACAAATACCGCAGGGGAATGTCGGGGGCAGGGTATCGAGGCGGTGCTGTTCTACGAAGTCGTCAAAGCGGCCATCCTGAAGGGACATAAGGAGATGGAGATCTCCTGGATTCTGGAGAACAACCACATGATGAACCGCATCATTCGGAACCTGGGCCAGGGATGTGGGGTACATGTCTACCGCACCTACCGTCTCTTTCGAATGTCGCTATGTCTGGTTACTCGGGCTTACGCCAAACCCAGTTGCCCCCGACGGGCAGAGTTCTCCACGCCAACACCCGGTTTCACCGGCCTCACAGCCGGGCGATGATCTTCTGATCCGTGACCGGGAAGGCGAAATCGGCGAAGTCCTCCAATCTAAGCCAGCGCCAATCGGCGCCATCCACGGTCTGTGGCTCACCGCCCAGGTAGCGGCATTCGAACACGTGCAGCGTGATGCGGAAGTGGGTGTAGCTGTGCCTGATGGTGGTCAAAGGCTGATCCACTGCGATATCCACACCGATTTGCGCGCGCACCTGCCGGCGCAGGCAATCGGGCAGTGACTCGCCAGCACGGCACCGGCCACCGGGAAATCCCCACAATCCCCCCAACATGGCGGTCACGCTTCGACGGGCGATGAGCAGATGTCCATCCTGACGACGGATGACCCCGGCGGCCACATCGTGGTGCGGCAACTTGCCTCGTTCGCGTCTGACAGGCAGCATCTCCTGAATCCCTTGCACCCACCCGCCGCAAACTTCCCTCACCGGGCACATCATGCATTGGGGTGAGACGGGAGTGCAGACGACCGCGCCCAGCTCCATCAAGGCTTGATTGAAATCGCCGGGCCGGCCCGGAGGCAACAGAGCAGCGGCGAGATCGCGCAGGCGGCGGCTGGTGGTGCCCAGGCTGATGTTGTCCGTGATGGCAAAGAGCCGGGTCAGCACCCGCTTGACGTTTCCATCCACGGCCGGCACCGGCTCGCCGAAGGTTATGCTGGCAACCGCACCGGCCGTGTAATCCCCCAGTCCGGGCAGCTGGCGCAGGGCCGCCAGGCTGTCCGGGATCTGCCCGTCGTGTTCCTCCATAACCTGGCGGGCGGCAGCGTGCAGATTGCGGGCCCGGGCATAGTAGCCCAGTCCTTCCCACGCTTTCAGCACCTCATCCAGGGAAGCCGCAGCCAGGTCCGCCAGGGTGGGAAAGCGCTGCAAGAACCGGTGGTAATAGGGCATTACCGTCGTCACTTGGGTTTGCTGGAGCATGATCTCACTCACCCATACCCGGTAGGGATCGGTCTCACCACGCCAGGGCAGGTCACGGTGGCTGTGATCGTACCAGTCCAGCAGAATCTGCCTCAACTGGATGATGCGGTCAGGCGATAGGGATTCGCTCATGGCTGCATCTTCTTAGGGGGCTTGCCAAAGAACAGACTGGCCACGCTCAGGAGCAATGGCGGGATAGCGGAGGCGGTCAAGACCGGGTTGTAGCTTCCCAGCAAGTCGTGGGCGATGGCCAGCGGCAAGGGGCCGAGAGATGATGCCACAATAAGGATCGTGGTCGTGATGCCGGCAATGCTGCCCAGGTGCTTGCGCCCGAAGTATGTCGCCCACACCACGCCATGCACCGTGACCATGAGACCGGTGGTTGCTCCCAGGACGATGCCATACACAAGCACCATCCCGACGCCAGACAGGAGCTGGGCAGCGACCAGCGAGAGTGCCTGGAAGAAGAGTGCCGCGGCCAACATGAAACGGACCGGTATCCGGTCCATGAGGACACCGGCGGCCAGATTGACGATGGCGCTGGTGACGGCCAGGGGCACGAAGACGGAGGCGGCGATAGCGGGAGACAGTCCGTTGTCCCGAAAGATGCTTACCAGGTGAAAGATCAGCCCGGTGGCCAGCATAGCTATCAGACCGATTCCGGCTGCCACGATCCAGAACACCGGCGTGCGCATCGCTTCCTGAGACGTCCAGTTCTCCTCAACAAACTGACGTTCCGCGGGCTCAGTGCTTCCTGACGTCTGGTTTCCACCGTCGGGCTGCAGGCCATAGTCCTCCGGCTGATTGCGGAAGAACAGGAACCCGACAGGTACCATAACCAGCAGGAGCAAGAGGCCCAGGAACACGTAGGCATAGCGCCAGCCAAAGAGCCGAATCAGCCAGTTGATGAGGTTGGGGAAGCCTCCCACGCCAAACAATGCCATCATCATTCCAGAAATGCCTATGACAGTGCCGCGCCGTCGTACCCACCACTGGTTGATAACATTCTGGCTCACCAGTCCCAGGCTGCCCTGACCGAGCATACGGATGGCGATGAAGCCCAGCGCCAACATGAGCGCGTTTTGCACCAGGCCCATGTAGATGCAGGACAGGCCCAAGAGGGTAGCAATGACGACCACAAGGGCGCGCGGCCCTCGCCGATCTATCTGGCTGCCGATAATGAGCAGGGATAGGCCGCCGACGAGTGTGCCGGCGGTGTAGAGGACGCTGACAAGAGAGCGGCTGATGCCCAGATCTTGGATGAAGTGGTCGATGAAGATAGCCACCGTATAGGTTTGCCCCGGGCTGGTCATGATCATGCCCAGGGTGCCGGCCCCCATGATTATCCAACCGTAATACACAGGGGAATGGCTGACAAGCCAGCTGCTGTGGGCAGCAGTACGGGTTCGCGTTTGTATCTCCGGGCTCCTCTCCAGTGGTCACTCTTCAGGGGTTGTCGTCATCTGCGGTTGGTTACGCTGAATCACTCTCGGCGGGCTGACACATAGACAATGTGGCCTATCCAGGCTACTACCTGATCGCGCAGCTGGTGCTCAAAGAGGGCCTGCACCTGGGCTACCTCAGCCGCAGACAGCTGTTGTCGCAAGTGTTGGGCATAGGTGGGGCGCTCTCCTGAAGGGGATGTTTCGCCGGTGGCAAACCAGCGGGCCAGTTGCCCGGCGCCGATGCGCTTCTGCGTCGTGTGGTCTTCGCTCTCGACGTGCAGTCCTGACAGACCGGCTTCCTGGAAGGTGTGCTGCAGATCGGTCTCGTCCCAATTGACCATGGGGGCGTCCGCGTTGGCGTAGATGGCCTCTTCGGCAGCAACGAAGCGCTGGTGCAGCGACTCATCGAGTAGGGACAGGTCTAGCAACCGATACAGACGTTGCGCCCGGCGCGGCACCGCTTCGGCCAACGACAGACGCCCACCTGGTGCCAGAATCATGGCGATGACCCGGGCCACGGCTGCCTTGTCGGGGTGGTGGGTCAGGGCATTGCGGCCCACGATGGCGTCGAAGTGTACGGCCTCCTGGTATTCGGCGGCAATCAAGTCAGGCAGGTCGATCAGCGAGCCGCTCAGGATCACAGGCCGTGACATGGTGGACAGGTGGGCGGCCTGCTGGCGCAGGGCATCGGCGGTCCTGGCATCGGCGGCCAGCACGCACACCCCACCGGCCGGGGCCCGGCGGACAGCCTCCCACGTGAGCAGGCCGCTGCCTCCGTTCAGATCAAGCACCAGGCTGTCCCGCTCGATGGCGGCGGCACTAACCACCCGGTCCCGGACAGCAGCCAGGTGCTCGCCCACGGTGCTCAAGGTACGCTGCAGCCAACGGTCGGCTGCTGTCGGGCCGGCCGATTTGCGTTCGTGTCCGTAGTCGGGGTACACCGCCACTGGCGACAGATCGTCTTCCAGCATGGCGGCCAGCTGAGCCTCTCGGCGCCGGGTCACGTCTTCCTTGATTCGGGCTTCGTAACCCTGCTCAGTGGGCTGATAGAACACCTTGCCCAGCAGGTTGTCGGGCAAGTATTGCTGGGCGATCCAATGGTCCCGATAGGCGTGGGGATATAGGTAACCCCCGCCGTGGCCGAAGTCCTCCGAATCGCGACTGGCGTCTTTCAAATGGCCGGGCACTTCCCCTTCCTGTTGTTTCTCCACCGCATCAATGGCGTCGAAGAGGGCGAAGGCGCTGTTGCTCTTGGGAGCGGTGGCCAGGTAGAGACAAGCCTGTGCCAGGTGAAACCGTCCTTCCGGCATACCCACGTAGTCGAAGGCCTGGGCGCAGCCGGTCACCACCCGAATGGCGTTGGGGGCGGCCATGCCCACGTCTTCACCGGCAAAGATGAGCATACGGCGGAGAATGAAGCGCGGGTCTTCGCCGGCATACAGCATGCGTGCCATCCAGTACAGAGCCGCGTCGGGATCGGAGCCGCGCAGACTCTTGATGAAGGCACTGATGGCATCGAAGTGAGCGTCCCCATCCTTGTCGTACAGGACAGCCCGGCGCTGGATTGACTCTTCGGCCACCGCCAGATCAACGTGAATGACGCCCTCCTCGTCGGGGTCGGTGGTCTCCACTGCCAGCTCCAGCGCGTTGAGCACGCCTCGGGCGTCGCCGTTGGCCACGTTGACCAGGTGGTCCAGCGCCTCCTCATCGACTGCTACCTTGAGCTGACCGTAGCCTCTTTCCGGATCAGTCAGGGCCCCACGGGCCACTAACCGCAGATCGTCTTCGTTCAGCCGACGCAGCTCGAAGATGCGTGAGCGGCTGACCAGGGCCTTGATCACCTCGAAATAGGGGTTCTCGGTGGTCGCCCCGACGTGGATGACGGTGCCGCTCTCCACGTGCGGCAGCATAGCGTCTTGCTGAGCCTTGTTGAAACGATGCACCTCGTCCACAAAGAGAATGGTGCGCTGCCCGTGCATCCCGCGTCGATCTTGGGCGACGGCAATCGCCTGCCGGATGTCCTTGACCCCGGCCAACACGGCGTTGATGGCAATGAAATGTCCCTGGGTGGTGTTGGCGATGATACGAGCCAGCGTGGTCTTGCCGCTGCCGGGCGGCCCGTAGAAGATGAGGGAGGACAGCTGGTCAGCCTGGATGGCTCGCCGCAGCAGCCGGCCGGGGCCAACGATGTGTTCCTGACCGACGAACTCATCGAGGGTGCGCGGCCTCATGCGGGCGGCCAGCGGCGCTTCGCGGGCGATTTGCTCCTGGCGGGCGTGATCGAAGAGGTCCATAGACCATATTGTACCACATCTGGCCGCGGTCTAGCGAAACCAGCTGAAATGTGATAAGATGCCGCTTGCGTGGAAGAATGGAACACAGACGAGGACGCGGATCCGACGGATCGACAGGATGAACACGGATCTTGACCTCAACTATCCGTCCAATCCGTGTCTATCCGTGTCCCAAGTGACCGGGCACGCAGCCGAAGGAGGATTGCTCATGCCGTATCCCAAACCGACCCGACGTTCGTGGGCTGAACCCTGGAAGGTGAAGGTGGTCGAGCCCATCCGCATGACCACCGGTGAGCATCGTGAGCAGTGCATCCAGGAATCGGGCTACAATACCTTTCTGCTCCGTTCCCAGGATGTGTACATCGACCTGCTGACCGATAGTGGCACCAGCGCTATGAGCGACAATCAATGGGCCGGCATGATGTTGGGCGACGAGGCCTATGCTGGCAGCAGGAACTTCTATCATCTGTGGGATGCCATCACCGGGTACTATGGCTACCAGTATGTGGTTCCCACCCACCAGGGTCGCGGCGCCGAGCACATTCTGTCGCAAGCCACGATCAAAGATGGCGACATCGTGCCGGGCAATATGTACTTCACCACCACCCGCCTGCACCAGGAACTGGCGGGCGGCACCTTCGTGGACGTGCTCATAGACCAGGCGCACGATCCGGCTGACGAGCATCCCTTCAAGGGTGATGTGGACCTGGAGAAGCTGCGCAAGCTGATAGACGATGTGGGTGCCGGCCGGATCCCCTACGTGGCGGTGGCTGGCACCGTGAACATGGCCGGGGGCCAGCCGCAATCCATGGCCAACATGCGTGCCCTGCGCCAGCTGTGTGACCAACACGAAATCCCTATCGTCCTGGACGCTACCCGAGCGATTGAGAACGCCTATTTCATTCAACAGCGCGAAGGGGGATACGGGGACAAGAAGATTGCCCAGATCCTCAAGGAATACTGTTCCTACACGGACAGCTGCACGATGAGCGCCAAGAAGGATTCGCTGGTCAACATCGGCGGCTGGCTGGCCACCAACGACGAGGCGTTGTTCCAGGAAGCGCGCAACATGGTGGTGGTGTACGAAGGGTTGCATACCTACGGCGGGCTGGCAGGGCGCGACATGGAAGCCATCGCGCGCGGCATCGTGGAGAGCGTCGAGGACGACCACATCCGCGCTCGCATCGGGCAGATTGAATACCTGGGCCAGCATCTGATCGACTGGGGCATACCCATCGTGCGCCCGATTGGCGGACACGCCATCTTTCTCGATGCGCGCGCCATTTACCAACACATCCCGCAAGATCAGTTCCCGGCCCAGGCCCTGGCGGCCGACCTGTATCTCGACTCCGGTGTGCGCAGCATGGAACGCGGCATCGTGTCGGCCGGGCGCGATCCCGAAACGGGCGACCACCGCTACCCGAGGCTGGAGCTGGTGCGGCTGACCATTGCCCGCCGCGTGTGGACCCCGGCCCCCGTGGGCGTGGTGGCCGAGTCGGTGCTGCAGGGCTCCCCGACCCGGGAGGGGGCGCGGTGCCTGTGGT
>JAUVRU010000463.1 GCA_030597485.1 Anaerolineae bacterium | reverse complement strand
TGCCAGCATCTTTGCAAAAAGCGACAAGCCATTGTATCTTATGTTTGATGATGCACGGTGTGCAGTCGTACCCATTATACACTCCACTCACAGAAGGGGAGATTTACCGCGGAGCACGCAGAGAACGCAGAGATTTTCTTAGATTGCCTCCCTGGCCTTCCGCCAGCCCGTCCTGGCTCCGCCACGCGGGCCAGGGGACAGGCTGCGATCTCGGCGGTCTCTGCGGTGAGAAGACGCTTTTTTCAGGCGAGTCATTATACTGCATGGCGCACTACGGTGGATAGGCGTACCGCCGGCCCGGGTAGAGCCTGTTCTCCACTGGCTGGTGCGCGCAGGATGATCCGAGGCAACGGAGGGTCGTACGTGCCCAAACCAGGTTTTATGCTCAGGTCACCCCTTGAATATTCGTCGTGGTCGTCGTTTGGCGAAGATCTGGCCACTGTTGCCGATCTGGGATTCGAAGGCGTTGAGATACATATGGGTGATCCGGCCGACATAGACGCCGTTCGTCTGCGTGGGGCGCTGGGTGACCGTGAGCTGGAACTGTGCAGCATAGCCACCGGGCCGTCATATTCTGATGAGGGGCTGTGTCTCGTCAGCCCTGAGGCTTCGGTGAGAGCGAATGCAGCCGAACGGCTCAAGGCGTACGTGGATGTTGGGGAACGGTTTGGCTCAGTCATCGTGGTCGGCCTGATGCAGGGTCTCAAACGCGACGAGCCAGATCGGGGGAGGGCCAACGGCCGACTGGTAGAGTGTCTGTGGCAGGTAGCGGCATACGCTGAACGGAAGGGCGTGCTGCTGGTGGTGGAGCCTATCAACCGGTTTGAGGTGGGACACAACCACACGGCAGCCGGTGTGCTGGAAGTGCTTGATCGGGTTCGGTCACCGTCACTCACCGTGGTGCTCGACACTTTCCACATCAACATTGAAGAGTCGTCGCTGGAAGGACCGGTGTGGCTGGTGGGGGATAGACTGGGGCTGGTTCACGTGTTGGAGAATCATCGGGGGTTGTTTGGCAGCGGCCATATGGACCTGGCGCGCATACTGCGTGCCACGCTTGAGATAGGATATGAAGGGTATTGGGTCTTTGGTGACTTCAGTCCCAACAGTCTGGCTGCGCGCGCCACAGCGGTCATGGACTATTTGCGCCAAGCTGATCTCATCCCACGGAGCTGGCGACGTGTCGTCCACAGCACTTGACCGGCAAGAAGGGTGGGGAAGTGATGGTCACTCGACTAGCCACCCGACACTTCGGATATGTAGTTCTAACAGGACACAGACAGACGCAGAGGCACGCTGATTTCTCTCGATTTTCCATAATTCCTGTCTGCGAGAATCAGCGCAAATCTGCGTCCCATTGAAAACAGCCAGATAGACCTTTCGATTGAAGGCCGACCGGCTGGTGCTGATGCGGACGGCGCCAGCATTTGTCTCCAGATCAGGTGGACTTTGTCCATTCGAGGAGTTTGCATCCCCAGATGCAAATGTGGCCACGAGATACGGCATCTGGGGATGCCTTGCTCCAGAAAATATCGTGGCATTGGTGAAATGGACGAAGTCCAGCTTAGACCGGAAGGGTTCAGGACGAACCTATGGTTATATCCACACTTGAGATCCTGAACGTCTCCAAGACTTTTGGGGACACACGGGCGCTGCGTGACGTGAGTGTCTCCGTTGCCTCAGGCGAGATCGTGTGCCTGCTGGGCCCGTCGGGTTGCGGCAAGACGACGCTGCTGCGCATCGTCGCCGGCCTGGAGACACTCGATTCGGGGCGAGTACTCTTTGATGGGAAGGATATCGGCCAGGTGCCACCGCATGGGCGCGATTTCGGCTTGATGTTCCAGGATTTTGCCCTGTTTCCGCACAAGAATGTGGTCGACAACGTGGCGTTTGGCCTGCGGGTGAGGCACGAGAACCGGGGAAACTCGGATCTTGAAGTGGCTGATCGGGTACACGAGGTGCTGGGCCTGGTCGGATTGCGAGGGTTTGAGCGGAGAAACGTGAGCGATCTTTCAGGCGGAGAGGCCCAACGGGTGGCATTGGCTCGCAGTCTGGCGCCGCGCCCACGCCTGCTGATGTTGGATGAGCCCTTGGGCTCGCTGGACCGGGCTACGCGGGAACGATTGATGATCGAGCTGCGCGATATCCTGACCGGGGTGGGGGTTACCACGCTTTACGTGACCCACGACCAGACCGAGGCTTTCTCTATCGCTGACAGGGTGGTCATCATGAATACCGGTCAGGTGGAGCAGATTGGGCCACCGGAGATCGTCTATCGCCGGCCGGCCACCGCTTTCATAGCGCGCTTCCTGGGAATGAGCAACCTGGCTGAGGGGACGGTTGTTACCCGGGGGCGGGTGACCACGCCGTGGGGACCGCTGGAGGCGGACACGAGCGAGTACCAACCCGGTGATCGGGTGCAGGTTCTGATTCGCTCGGAGGCGGCCGTGCTGGTGGCCAGCGATTCGCTCTCTCCTGAAGGTAGCGAGTGTGTGCCTTCCGACCGGATCGTCATCCGGGGGCGGCTGGTGGCGCGGACATTTCGAGGAGGGCGCTACAAGATCCGCATGGAGCCCGACAAGGGGCCACACCTATCTTTCGATGTGGCGGTTGTGGAGCCGATGCCGGTGGAGATTGGCTGTCAGCTGACGGTAGCGCTGCACCCGGCCGGGGTGGTTCTGTTGTCCCCAGCAGCGGACGCTCAACCAGAGCCGACCGGCCGTTTGAAGTAGGCTACTGGTGGCCTCCGGCCGGGCACCACCGCAACCAGTTCCCAACCGTCCTTTTCCAGATAGTCCCACGCCTTTGTCTCGCTGCCGGACTTGTCCTTCTTGTCCTCAAACAGTCCAGCGCGTCCCAGGTACTCAATCTTGGTGTCCACCAAACGACAGTGTTCAAATCTCTGTGCCATAGGTGTCTCCTTTGATATCGCCGTGGTCTTGTGCCCAGGGTTCGATTGTTGACAGAGCAACCTCTTGTCCCCAACCGCGTCCCGCTGCAATCTGGCAATCAGTCCGGATCTCTACACCCATATCTATCCCCCCCGAACGACTACGGGC